>NZ_JBHZPF010000019.1:0-74925 GCF_042787975.1 Peribacillus sp. YIM B13482 | reverse complement strand
AATGGCCTAACATAGTGGGCTCGTAGAGACCCAAGCTCTTAATCTTGAGCAAAATTCCAAGAAAATATCAAAAGGGGTTCGGAATTAATACATTCCGAACCCCTTTTGTCGACAGCCTGAGGACGCCATAATTATGGCGTCCTTTTTTAAATTAATATGCGTTTTTAAAAACCTATAAAAATATTTGTTGTACACTGCTTATAAAATTCAGTATTCGGGGAAACATTCAAAAGGATTACATTCAATTCGGTAATGCCTCTGCCAATCTATTATCTTTCAATCGGGTTCTTATTCTCATCAAGGGTAAAGCCCTCACCTAATACGTCATGCACTTCACTTACAGATACGAATGCATGGGGGTCAACCGATGTTATGGCATTTTTTAAGCGGACAAGCTCATTTTTCCCAACAACACAATAGAGCACTTCCCGGTCATTGCGTGTAAAGGACCCATATCCCCTTAATACTGTTACGCCCCGCTCCATATCATTCATGATTTTTTCTGCAATTTCCTTGTTTTTCTCACTAATGATCATGGCACCTCTAGCGGCATAAGCTCCTTCTTGCATAAAGTCGATTACTCTAGCACCTATAAATACGGCAACGAGGGTATACATCGCTTGCCGGTAATCCAGGTAGGTAAGGATGGACAGGCCGATAACTACGGCATCAAAGATGAACATGGTTCGTCCCATGCCAATTCCCAAGTACCGGTGGGCAAAACGGGCAATGATATCTACACCGCCTGTAGTCCCCCCGTAACGAAAGATGATGCCCAACCCGACACCAACAAATACCCCAGCAAACAATGCCACCAGCATCAAATCGTTTCCGAGATTGATTTCGATTTGATATTTCTCGAAAACCCATAACCAAACGGAGAGGCCAACCGTTCCGATAATCGTATAAAAGAAAGATGTGCGACCCAAATATTTCCAGCCTATTGCAAATAAGGGAATATTCAAAACCAAATTAGAATAAGAAGGATTTATCCCAATAAGTTGATATATAATCAAGGTGAGACCGGTGAATCCGCCTTCGGCCAAATGGTTCTGCATGTTAAAGTGCACAAGTCCAAAGGCGAAGATTCCAGCCCCAAAAAGGATGAATATAGTATTTTTCAATTTTAAGCCCAAAAGCATGTCCATACCTCCAAAGGTTTGCATATCATCAATTTACTAATTATAACTAATTAACCAACTATGAGCAATTTTGATTCTCGAACGTATCTGTTGTCATATGTTTCACTTTTAGCTAACATGGAGAAGGTATAATGTGTGAAAACGAAAATCAAGAATGGGTGATTATATGGAAAATCACAAGACGATCCAACAAATGCAAGCGGAAGTCGACCAATACATAGGACAGTTCAAAGAAGGATATTTCAGCCCACTGGCCATGCTCGCACGGATGTCTGAAGAACTTGGGGAATTGGCCAGGGAAGTCAATCATTATCATGGCGAAAAACCAAAGAAAGCAACTGAGGAAGAGAATACCGTAGAAGCGGAATTGGGGGACATGCTTTTTGTTTTAATTTGTTTTGCCAATTCTTTAGGGATTGACCTTCAAAGCTCACATGATAAGGTCATGCATAAGTTTACAACCCGTGATAAAGATAGATGGACAAAAAAAGAAGAGAAAATGGAGGGTGAAGGTAAAGATGAGTAAAGTAAAAGTGATTGTGGCTGGTCCTCGTGGCAGAATGGGAAATGAAGCGGTGAAGCTTGTACATAGGACAGAAGGATTTGAATTGGCAGCTGTCATAGATCGTAAGCATAACGGGGTAAGCCTCTCCACAATAGAAGGTTTTCAAGGTATTGAAGCACCTGTTTATTCGGATATAAATGAATGTTTTTCTTCTGTAAAAGCTGACGTATTGATTGATTTAACCACACCTGAAGTGGGGATGTTTCATACCGAAATGGCACTTAACCATGGCATCCGGCCTGTAGTGGGAACGACAGGTTTTACAAAGGAAGATTTAGCGAAGCTGGATTCTTTAACAAAAGAAAAGGGCATCGGTTGCATCATCGCGCCAAACTTTGCAATTGGAGCCATTTTGATGATGAAGTTTTCACAAATGGCTGCAAAGTATTTCCCGGATGTGGAAATTATAGAAATGCATCATGATCAAAAACTGGATGCACCTTCGGGGACTGCTTCCAAAACGGCAGATATGATTGCTGCTGTACGTGAAATGAAACAACAGGGGCACCCTGATGAAAAAGAAACCATTCAGGGGGCAAGAGGGGCAAATGTAGATGGCATGCATATCCATAGCGTACGGCTTCCGGGACTGGTTGCTCATCAACAGGTGCTTTTCGGTAGTGATGGAGAGCTATTGACGGTTCGGCATGATTCCTTTAATCGGGCATCCTTCATGTCAGGGGTCAAACTCGCGGTCGATACCGTCATGAAATTGGATATTCTTGTATACGGCCTGGAAAATATTATCGAATAGGGATGGGAGATATACGATGAGGATTGCCTTAATTGCCCATGATAAGAAAAAGGAAGATATCATTCAATTTGTAACAGCTTATAAAGCTGTATTCGAGCAGCATGAATTATTTGCTACAGGTACGACCGGAAAACGAATTATGGAAGAAGTATCACTGCCTGTCCATCGCTTTCATTCGGGACCTCTTGGTGGAGATCAGGAAATAGGTGCAATGATTGCACGCGGAGAAATGGATATGATCCTATTTTTCCGCGACCCTTTGACATCACAGCCACATGAACCTGATGTATCAGCGCTTATACGCCTTTCCGATGTCTATGAAATCCCCTTAGCGACCAATATGGGCACGGCAGAAGTACTGATACAAGGTTTGAAACATGGGTATATGGATTGGCTTAAACTACGGAAAAAACAAGGTGAGATAAATGATAAACAAAAGTAATATAGATATCCTGGCTTTCGGCGCACATGCGGATGATGTTGAAATCGGTATGGGAGGCACGATTGCTAAATATGTGCAACAAGGCAGGGAAATTGTCATTTGTGATTTGACAAAAGCTGAAATGTCATCCAATGGAACCGTTCCATTACGGCAAGAGGAAGCACGAAATGCTGCAGAAATCCTTGGGGCGAAGAGGATTTCCCTTGATTTACCTGACCGGGGTTTATATATGAAAGCGGAGTACATAGATCAAATCATTAAGGTGATCCGTAAATATAAACCTGCACTTGTTTTTGCACCTTTTTTGGAAGATCGCCATCCCGATCATGGAAACTGTGCCAAATTAGTGGAAGAAGCAGTTTTTTCGGCAGGAGTCAAAAAATATATGGAAGAAAATGGACCTGATTCTCATCGTGTCCAAAATATGTACTATTATATGATAAATGGTTTTCACAAACCGGACTTCGTAGTGGACATCACTTCTTCAATAACGAAAAAGCTGGATAGCCTTAGAGCATATGGCAGCCAATTCGAAAAAAGTGATGTAACTGTTGAAACCCCGCTAGTGAATGGCTATATCGAGACTGTGGAGGCACGGGAGCGGATGTTCGGAAAAGAAGTGGGTGTCGCCTATGCGGAAGGATTCATGACAAAAAAACCGCTACTGATCGATGCCGACTTGTTAGGAGAAAAATAATCTTATGAAATTAAAAATTGGAATTACCTGTTACCCTACAGTTGGGGGTTCTGGTGTCGTAGCAACTGAATTAGGCAAGATGCTTGCAGAAAAAGGACATGAGATACATTTCATTTCTTCAAGCCTTCCTTTTCGCTTGAATAAGATGTACTGCAATATTTTTTATCACCAAGTTGAAGTGAACTCGTACTCAGTCTTTCAATATCCACCATATGACCTGGCACTTGCGAGCAAGATTGCGGATGTCGTAAAACGGGAGAAATTAGATATCCTTCACGTTCATTATGCGATTCCGCATGCTGTCTGTGCAATCCTTGCAAAGCAGATGTCAGGTAATGAAGTAAAGATTGTGACCACACTGCATGGTACGGACATAACGGTATTAGGGCATGATCCCTCATTGACCAATTTGATAAAATTCGGGATAGAGCAATCCGATGTAGTTACAGGGGTATCTAATTCTCTTGTGCAGGAAACGCATGATTTAATCGCTCCGGATAAGGAAATAAAAACCGTTTATAATTTTATTGATGAAAGGGATTACCATAAAACGAATTCCGAATATCTAAGGGATGAATACGGTATCAGGGAAAATGAAAAAGTGGTCATACATGTATCGAATTTCCGTTCGGTCAAGCGTGTGAAAGACGTCATCCAGGCGTTTTATTTAACTCAAAAGGATATGCCCGCTAAGCTTCTGCTCGTAGGGGACGGTCCGGAAGTTACAACCGTATTGAAATTGGCTAAAGATTTTGGAATCGATGAATCGGTTTTGTTTCTTGGTAAGCAGGATAACCTTGCCGAATTATATTCAATCAGTGATGTGATATTCCTGTTATCGGAAAAAGAGAGTTTCGGACTTGTGCTGCTCGAGGCGATGGCATGTGGAGTTCCTTGTATCGGAACGAATATCGGAGGGATTCCGGAGGTCATCGTTGATGGTGAGACTGGTTATATTTGTGAATTGGGAGATGTTAAAACGGTTGCTGAAAAAGCGATTGGGCTTTTAAGCGACCCGGTTTTACATAAACGTTTTTCAGAGGCTGCGCTGAAAAGGGCCAACACCGATTTTCACTCGGATACAATCATGTCAGAGTATGAAGCCATCTACATTAAAGCACTTGAAGGAAAATCTATGAAATAAGGAGGGGATGCTGATGGATCAGTTATTCTTAAAATCAGTACCCATTCTTGAATTAATTGAAAAAGCAGGATTCGAGGCCTATTTCGTTGGTGGCTCTGTGAGGGATTATATCCTCGGCAGTCCCATCAACGATGTGGACATCGCTACTTCCGCAACACCCCAGGAAATCAAAAGGATTTTTCCAAAAACGGCTGATATCGGGATTGACCATGGAACAGTGCTTGTAATTGCGGATTCGGGTACATACGAAATTACGACTTTTAGAACAGAAAGCGATTATTCGGACTTCCGGAGACCTGATTCTGTGCAATTTGTCCGTTCTTTGACTGAGGATTTACAAAGAAGGGATTTTACAATGAACGCAATGGCAATGGATAAGTCCGGTAATATTATCGATCCATTTAATGGTAGACATGATTTAGCAGAAAAAAGGATTATCACGGTTGGCAACCCGCACGAAAGGTTTCATGAGGATGCTTTGAGAATGATGCGTGCATTAAGGTTCGTCAGTCAACTTGATTTTGAACTGGATCAAGAATCTTTTGATTCCCTTAAAGAGAACGCCCAGATCATCAGTGAAATAGCTGTCGAAAGAATCCTGGTTGAATTTGAGAAGCTATTGACCGGCATCAATAAAAAAAGGGCTTTCTCACTCTTGCTAGAAAGCGGATTATATCAATACCTTCCTCAATTCTCCAGTAAGAAGGATCATTTAGGGAAATTACTAAATCTTCCGCTTCATCAGCTAAAAGCCACAGAAATATGGTCTATAATCATGGTTCATACAAGTGATCAGGACATGGAAGAGGCATTAAGGGCATGGAAGCTGCCATTGAAAACAATAAGGAACGTTCAACGTATCATACAGCTGGTGAAGAAAGAACCATCCTTTGAAAATTCAACCATCGATGTATTTCAGGCAGGTCAGGGCATAACTGTACAAGCTGCTAAAGTCAAGGCAGCCCTGACAGGGAGAAATGTAACGGATGCAGAGGAGAACGCCCATCACCGATATAATGAACTCATTATAAAGGATATGTCGGATCTTGCCGTTAAAGGGACGGATTTATTAATTTGGCATCAAGAAAAACCAGGTCCATGGGTGAAAGAATACTTGGAAATAATATTGAAAGCTGTCTTGAATGAAGAATTAAGAAATGATAAAGAAGAAATAAAGAGGTGGCTGGAAAAATGCAATCTGAGTTAAGAACAAAGCTGATGGAAGCCCTCTCAAAAGCAGATGGTGCATTTAAATCCGGTCAGGAAATTGCTGAATATATTGGCTGTTCGCGTACAGCGGTCTGGAAGCATATAGAAGACTTGCGCAGTGAAGGTTATAATGTTGAAGCCGTTAGGAAAAAAGGCTATCGGATCATATCAGCGCCGGAAAAAGTGTCCGAAAGCGAAATACAACTTGGTCTGGAAACAAAAACAATCGGCAAGATGATCCACTATCAGGAAACAGTGGAATCCACTCAAAAAATTGCGCATCAATTAGCGAATGAAGGAGTTCAGGAGGGGACGCTCGTCGTTGCCGAGGAGCAGTTATCCGGAAAAGGAAGATTGATGAGATCTTGGCATTCCCCAAAATTCAGCGGTATTTGGATGAGTCTAATCCTAAGACCGAAAATTCCGATTCATGAGGCTCCTCAACTGACATTATTGGCCGCGGTCGCTGTGGCACAGGCGATAGAGGATACAACTGATTTAAAACCACAAATAAAATGGCCGAATGATATTTTGGTGAATCGTAAGAAAGTGGTAGGCATCCTGACGGAGATGCAGGCGGAATCGGATAGGATCCATTCTGTCATTATCGGGATTGGAATGAATATCAATCAGAAATTGGTGGATTTTCCGGAAGATCTGCACGGAAAAGCGTCGTCCCTTTTCATAGAAAGTGGAGAAACGGTTTCAAGGTCCAAGGTCATTCAAAGAGCATTGTTTCGTCTGGAAAACTTGTACGACCTCTATTTAAATGAAGGCTTCATGCCAATAAAGGAATTATGGGAGAGTTATGCGATCAGCCTTGGACAGGTTATCAAAGCCAGTACTGTCAATGACACGATTGTTGGAAAGGCATTGGGCATAACGGATTCAGGCGTTTTACTCCTTGAAGACGGAAAAGGGACCGTACATTCGATTTATTCAGCAGATATTGAAATTCAGTAGATTTTTGTCAAATTCGTGAAAAATAAATAGAATTTTTGAATTTGGCTTGATATAATTCAAGTGGGCAGTATCTCATGTGAACTGCACCCCCATAAATACCAAATTATTTGAAAATCTGCCTTGATCCAGAGAATTGGACTGGGACGGAGGGATGAAACTTCTGATGGAACAAAGGGATTGGCTAAAAAGACAAGTGCTGTTTATTGAACGATATATGGTTTTTAAACCATTTTTCGTTGGAAACAGTTACTTTTTTAGTCAGTCTTTTTTTTGCGTATGAATGTATAGACACCAGTTTTTGTAACGCTGATGTTTTCATCTCCTCCATCAAAAAGGAGGAAACGTAATGAAATTGTCCGGGGATTTTTTGAAAATGAAACAAAATCAAGAGAAAATTGTCATGCTTACGGCATATGATTTTCCGTCAGCAAAGTTAGCGGAACAATCAGGTGTAGACATGATTTTAGTCGGCGATTCTTTAGGAATGGTCGTTTTGGGTTATGAATCAACCATCCCTGTTACGGTGAATGACATGATCCATCATACAAAGGCAGTAAAACGCGGGGCCCCAAATACATTTGTCGTGACCGATATGCCCTTTATGAGCTATCACCTTTCTATGGATGAAACACTCAAGAATGCAGCCCGTATCATGCAGGAAGGTCATGCTGATGCCGTGAAGCTTGAAGGAGCAGATGATGTTGTTGAAAAAATATCAGCATTGACAAAGGCAGGCATTCCGGTTGTAGCCCATCTTGGCTTGACTCCTCAATCAGTCGGAGTTCTTGGCGGATATAAAGTGCAAGGAAAAGACGCCGATGCTGCGGCACAGCTCGTGGAAGATGCGAAAAAGTGTGAAGCGGCGGGGGCGATGGCAGTAGTATTTGAATGTGTACCATATCAAGTGGGAGAACTCGCAACACGCAATTTGGGAATCCCGACCATTGGAATTGGGGCAGGTGCAGATACGGATGGTCAAGTCCTCGTTTATCATGATGTCATCAGGTATGGAGTAAATCGCGTTGCAAAATTCGTAAAAGTTTATGGAGATGCCAATGAACTGATTGGCCAATCGATAAACAGGTATGTGAATGAAGTGAAATCCAAAGATTTTCCGTCGAAAGAACATTCATTTACGATGAAGGAAGAGCAGCTTACAGAACTTTACGGAGGGAAAAGATGAAAACTTTTACATCAGCAGCTGAGTTGCAGCAGGCGCTCCGAGAGGAAAAAAGCCATCATAATAGCATTGGCTATGTGCCGACAATGGGCTTTTTACACCAGGGGCATGCTACCCTTCTGGAAAAGGCGCGCAATGAAAATGATATTGTGGTATTGAGTATTTTTGTTAATCCGTTGCAATTTGGACCAAATGAGGATTTTGAAACATATCCACGTGATTTGGTGCGGGATGAGAATGTCGCAGCAAAGGCCGGAGTGGATTATCTCTTCTACCCAACAGTCCACGAAATGTATGGTGAAGAACCATCGGTCAAAGTTGTTGTCCAAAGCAGGACGGATTGTTTATGCGGAAGACAAAGGCCTGGACACTTTGATGGTGTAGCGACAGTCTTAACGAAGTTCTTCAATATCATCCTCCCTGATAGGGCTTACTTCGGTAAGAAGGATGCCCAGCAAGTTGCCGTGATAGATGGATTGATCCAAGACTTTAATTTCCCGATCCAGCTTGTTGCTGTAGATACCGTACGCGAAGAAGATGGGTTAGCGAAGAGCTCGCGAAATGTAAACCTATCAGTTCAGGAACGCATGGAAGCTAAAGAGCTCTACCAAAGTTTATTAAAGGCAAAAGAGGCGGTTGAATCAGGTGAAAGAAATGCTGCAGCCGTCACTGCTCTAGTAAGTGAACATATTGGTGCCCATACAAGTGGAGTGATCGACTATATTGAAGTCTATCAATACCCGGAACTTAAACCAATTGAAACGCTATCTGGACACGTCATCATTGCAATGGCAATTAAGTTCAAGCATGCAAGGCTAATTGATAATATCACTATAAATATAGAATAAATAATGATAGGGGGGAAATTAAATGTTTCGAACGATGATGAATGGAAAAATCCACCGTGCAAGGGTAACTGAAGCTAATTTGAACTATGTTGGCAGTATTACAATTGATGAAGACATAATTGATGCGGTGGGTATTCTGCCCAACGAGAAAGTCGCCATCGTGAATAATAATAATGGTGCGCGACTTGAAACGTATGTAATTGCGGGTGAACGGGGGAGCGGTGTTGTGTGTTTGAACGGAGCGGCAGCAAGACTGGTTCAGCCGGATGATATCGTGATTATCATTTCTTACGTGATGGTATCCGAGAATGAACTGGGAGATCACAAACCAAAAGTTGCGATTATGGATGAAAACAACAAAATCATTGAGCTGATTTCAAACGAACCTGCAGCAACAATCATGTAAGCGGAAGGCCGGCACACGTGCATGAATCATGCATACGGGTGCCGGCCCTTTTCGTCTAATGTTGAATGGTGGAATCGTGGGGAGCCTGTTTTTTAGAATGGGCATGATGAACGGCTTGTTTCCTTTATTACGATTATTATGGTATAAAAAAGATAAGAGAATTCCATCAGGAAGTGGAGAAAGCGAAGTTTGAGGTGTACAATTCATGACGCAACGATATGTAGTGGTCGATTTGGAAACAACAGGGAATTCCCCGAAAAAAGGGGATAGGATTATTCAATTTGCTGGCGTGGTCATCGAAAATGACCAAATTGTCGATGAATACTCGACATTCATCCACCCTGGTCAGGAAATTTCCTTGTTTATTGAAGAATTGACCGGAATAAGCAACGAGACGGTAAAAAATGCACCTGACTTTGAAGATGTCGCAGAAAATATTGCCCGGCTGATAGAAGGGGCTTGTTTTGTTGCCCATAATGTTTTATTTGACTTATCTTTTTTACAGGAGGAACTAGTACGCTGTGGATTTGAGCCGTTTTATGGTTCCACCCTTGATACAGTGGAGTTAGCAAAAATATTAAAACCAACATCCGATGGATACAAGCTGCACCAACTGGCTAAAGAAGAAAACCTAGATCATTCCAGGCCCCATCAAGCGGATAGTGATGCATATGCCACCGCTTTATTATTGTTGGAATTGAAAAAAAAGTTGATGAAACTTCCAGTGATGACGCTTAAACAGTTATATCGATTATCTTATTCCTTACAAAGTGAGATTTCCGAATTGATAGATGCTTGCATTGCAAGCAAACTTGCTAAAGCAGAAGTCCATTCACCTGAACTTATAACTTATCGGGGCCTTGCATTTAAAAAGGCAGTCGTTGAAAGTGATCATAAAGACACGGAGTCAGAATTCCCGCTCGATAATGAGGAAAAAATAGCCTTGCTTCAACGTGCATTTCCGGCTTTTGAAGCAAGAAGCGGACAGCTTGATATGATGAACATGATTCACCATTCCTTCGAATCCAGCCATGATGCAATCATTGAAGCTGGGACAGGTATTGGAAAATCCTTAGGTTATCTGCTTCCAGCCGTTTATTTTGCAAGAAAACATCAAAAACCGGTCGTCGTTTCGACATATACGCTTCAGCTACAGGATCAACTTCTCCAAAACGAGGTTCCTAAGCTGAAGGCAATCCTTCCCTTCACCTTTCAAGCTGTTTTGTTAAAGGGGAGAAGTAATTATTTGAGTTTGGCAAAGTTTGAAAGGGCATTGCGTGAAAAGGAAGATAATTATGAAACGGCATTAACGAAAATGCAGATATTGGTTTGGCTTACTGAAACCGTAACAGGAGATAAAGATGAATTGAATCTTACAAGCGGTGGTCAGCTGTTTTGGAATAGACTGCAAAGTGATGGTCTTACATACGCCGGTTTAAAACAGCCCTGGCTTGAATTGGACTTTTTTGAAAGGGCCAAAAGAACGGCGGCCAAGGCGGATATCATCATTACTAATCATTCATTTTTAATGACGGATCTACTGACAGAAGACGCCTTGATTCCCAAGAAAGGGTATCTGATACTCGATGAAGCACACCATTTGGAACAGGCTGCATCTAAACAACTAGGAAGCAGGCTTAACTATATTTCGGTGAAGACGGTTTTGAACAGAATAGGGACATCAGATCAAAAGCAATTATTGTACAAATTGGACAGATTACTCTTAAATAAGGGACTGACAGATGGGAAGCCTACGTATGAATTAGACCAAAAGCTGAATGATTTCTCCTATGAATTCGAACAGCTATTTTATTACATCTCCAATCAGGCGGAAAAACTTTCACGTTCCATGAGTCCGAAACGGCTTTCATTTAAAATTGATGATGGCAGATGGGGTAAAGCGATCCTGGTGGCTGAGCGATTGGTGGACTTGTTAGGGTATATCATTACGGAGTTAGAGAAAAGATTGGCTCTTTTATTGAATAATGAGTCCCCCTTAGGGAAAAATTCATTGTTTTACTTAAATGATATCGAAGTCCTGCTTGGACAATTGCAGGACACAAGGGACTCCTTACATGAATTTTTCATTAAGCCGCATGAAGAGAATATATATTGGCTTGATTATACGAATGCGGCACCTCAGCATGGGGTGACACTGACGGTTCAGCCGATTGCAGGAAGTAAATGGTTGTGGGATTCCTATTTCGGGCACCAAAAAAGTGTGGTAATGACATCAGCAACCCTTGTCGTGAAGGATTCTTTCAATTATTTTAAAGAGCAACTCGGTTTAGAGAATGAGCCAATGCAGACAGCAAGGTTTCCTTCGCCTTTTCCATATAAGGAACTCGTAAAGGTTCTGGTTCCAAATGATATACCGGATATCAATTGCTTATCAATGGAGGAATTTTCCGAAACCGCGGCAAACCACATTATTGCGGCCGCTCAGGCAGCCAAAGGCAGGATGATGGTATTATTCACCTCACATGAGATGCTGCGGGCAACCTATTATTCCATCAAAGACACTGGGGTTCTGGATGAGTTCACCCTCTTTGCACAAGGGATTTCTGGTGGAAGCCGTATGAGACTGCTCAGGAATTTCCAAAACTTCGAGAAAGCCGTCCTTTTTGGGACAACAAGCCTTTGGGAAGGAGTCGATATTCCAGGCGAGGATTTATCTTGTTTAATCATCGTCAGGCTGCCTTTTTCTCCACCGGATGAACCAGTGACAGCAGCAAAATGCCAACTTCTCGAGAAGCAAGGGCGTAATCCTTTCTCAGCGTATTCTTTACCAGAAGCTCTGTTAAGGTTCCGACAAGGATTCGGCAGGCTTATACGAACTCCAGAAGATAAAGGGATTTTGGTTATTCTCGATCGCCGCATCGTCACTGCCAAATATGGTCCTGAATTTCAAAAGGCCATTCCGCAAGTCGACTGGCACCAAACCTCAATAATAGAAATGGCTGATATGATAGAAGAGTGGATTTAATGAACCTTTAGATTATTCATTAAGCTAATAGAATTTTTATGAATTTATAAAGAAAAATAACTTTTGAACTGGTATAATGTGAAAGGTGGTAAAGCCTTCTAATCCTATTCATACCAGTGGTTGTTGACAAATTTTAAAATGGAGGGGCGTTTTCATGGAGAGTAAAATAGAAGTAATTTCGACAGTCAGGTTGCAACATTCTCCTGATCTGTATAAAATTGTGGATTCTTTGAACCGAACATTGAAAAAAGATGACTTAATGTTCGGTCTGGCATTGGATTCCGAAGATCAAGAAAAAGCGATATTTACAATTTATCGTACATAGAAAGAGGGAAAAGCAGCTTTGAAAAAATGGTTGATTATTGCTTCTATCCTAGTCCTTTGTTTTATCGGATTTGTCAGCGGTGCATATATTAAAGCGATGCAGCCTAAAAAAGAAGCTGGTAATGAGGCTTTTAAACAGGCGAAGGAAAAGGCCGGCCTTGTGACAATGGATGAATTCTACCTTTATAATGGGAAGGATTCATACTCCGTCATCATTGGTAAGGGAGAAAAAGGAACTAAAAAAATAGTCTGGCTTCCTGAGGACAAGAAGAAAGAAATAGTAGTGGAAAACTATAAAGATGGAAAATCAAAAAAAGAAATCTTAAGCATTGTCAAAGATAAACTCAATCCCCAAAAAATCATTTCAGTTAAGCTGGGCATGGAAAAGAATGTTCCTCTTTGGGAAGTAACTTATCTTGATAAATCCGAGCGTTTTAACTATGATTATTATGATTTTAAAACTGGGAAATGGCTTAAGTATTATCGAAGCATTTAGAAATGGAGGATTAATTTAAAATGAAATTAGCTAACCGAGTTCAGTCATTAACGCCATCAACAACATTGGCCATCACGGCAAAAGCAAAGGAACTTAAGGACCAAGGTCTTGATATTATTGGTTTGGGTGCTGGTGAACCAGACTATAATACGCCCCAACATATTATAGATGCAGCCTTTCAATCCATGAATGAAGGTCAAACTAAATACACGCCATCAGCTGGTCTGCCGAAGCTAAAAGAGGCAATTGCAGCTAAATTGAAGCGTGATCAAGGCTTGGATTACAAACCTTCTGAAATTGTAGTAGGCTCAGGTGCAAAGCATGCACTTTACACATTGTTTCAAGCGATCCTGGATGAAGAAGACGAAGTCATCGTTCCGATACCTTATTGGGTAAGTTATCCTGAGCAAATCAAGCTTGCTGACGGAAAGCCAGTTTATATTGTCGGTACGGAAGAAAATCAATATAAAATCACTAAGGAACAATTAGAACAAGCGATTACCGAAAAAACGAAAGCGGTTATCATCAACTCGCCAAGCAATCCAACTGGCATGCTTTATTCCAGGGAAGAACTAGCGGCTATCGGGGAAGTTTGCCTAGCTCATGATATATTGATCGTTTCCGACGAAATTTACGAAAAATTGGTTTATGGAAATGCTAAACATACATCCATTGCAGAGATTTCACCTGAATTGAAAAAGCAAACGATCATCATCAATGGTGTTTCTAAATCGCATTCGATGACAGGCTGGAGAATTGGTTATGCCGTTGGTGAAGAGTCCATCATTAAAGCAATGACGAATCTTGCTAGCCATAGCACATCAAATCCTACGACAACTGCTCAATATGGAGCGATTGCCGCGTATGAAGGTTCGCAGGAGCCCGTGGAAGAAATGCGTCAGGCATTCGAAAGCCGCTTGAATAAGGCATATGATAAATTGGTTGAGATTCCAGGTATAAGCTGCATTAAACCACAGGGAGCATTTTACTTATTCCCGAACGTTAAACATGCAGTTGAATTAACTGGCTACAGCAATGTTGATGATTTTTCGACTGCGTTGCTGGAGGAGGCTCAAGTGGCTGTTATACCGGGTTCAGGATTTGGTGCACCTGATAATATCAGGCTCTCTTATGCAACTTCATTGGAATTGCTGGAAGCAGCCATTGAAAGAATCCATTCATTCGTTAAATCAAAAATGTCATAAAAAATTTAACCTGCAGACTACCTGGCTACAACGGGGTCTGCAGGTTTTTTTTGTTTAAAAAAATCGAATTAGTACATTTGGGAAGAAGGCATGATAATGCATTCTTGGTTATTTCAAAAGGCGAGTAAAAAAAGACATGCTCAAGGATTCCCAGGAATTGAAAAACCCCTCCCTTCGCCATGGGAGTTTTTCTCATATGCATACGTAACCGATCATAATGCGAATCAGGATTTGTAAATAAAAAAATGAAAATCATATATGATATTTAATAAAAACCGATTGCAATCATATATGATTTCATATATGATAAAAATATGGAAGATAAAAACAAAAACCCCAGCAAAAAGCAAATTGCCTATGAGCACCTTCGTAAATTAATTTTGGATGGAACATACGGTTCCGGACAGCGAATCATTATCGATCAAATGGCAAAAGAACTTGGTTTAAGCCCTATTCCTGTCAGGGAAGCGATCAGACAACTGGAGTCTGACGGGCTTATTCAATATAAGCCTTATAGTGGAGCAGTGGTTACAAGCATTAATGAGAGCGAATACATTGAAACCCTTTCTGTTTTATCTTTGCTTGAAGGCTATGCAGCTGCCCTCAGTTCTTTAACGATGACTGATCATGATTTTGATAATCTAATTAAATTAAACAAAGAAATGGAAAAAGCGCTCCATCACTTTGAATTAGAGCTGTTTGGTAAGTTAAACGAGTGTTTTCATGCTGAAATTTATGAAAAGTGCGGAAATTCCTTTTTAATGGAGGAAATTAAACAGGCGCAACAAAGAATGAATAGAGTCAGAAAATCCATGTTCACCATGGTGCCGCAAAGAGCAGTCCAATCCATTCGTGAACATGAAATCATCATAAAGCTTCTACAGGAAAAAGCTTCTTTTGAAGAAATTGAATCATTGGTAAGAAAGCATAAATTGAATGCCATCAGTACATTCAAGCAAAGGGCGGAATCTAATCACGATCAGGCACTATGATGACCTAGGCTTTGTTTTATGATAGTCGATCGATTATTTATAAAAACAAAGCCGATTTTTTTACTTATATTATTCCGAATATTCAAATAACGAGAGGGTGGCAGAAAAAATGTATGAGGATATCAAAAGTCGTTTAAGAGGATCCATCGCTCCAGTAATCACTCCGTTCGATGACAAGATGGAAGTGGATGTAAAAGCAATTGAAAATCTAGTAAACTGGCATATTGAAAGCGGTTCCCATGGAATCTCGGTATGTGGCACTACCGGGGAGCCCAGTTCACTATCGATTGAAGAGCGGGAATTAGTGATGGAAACGGCAATTAAAACAGCAAATGCCCGTGTTCCGGTCGCACCAGGTACTGGCTCTGCCAATCAGAAAGAAACGTTACATTTGACAAAAAGGGCACAAGAAATGGGGGCGGAAGCTGCTTTAGTGATCGTTCCCTATTACAATAAGCCAAATCAACAGGCACTTTACAATCATTTTAAAACGGTTGCTGATTCTGTTGACATCCCGCTTATCGTCTATAACATTCCTGGAAGAACGGCGACGAATTTAGAAGTGAAGACATTGGCACGTCTTGCTGAAGATTGTGAAAATATTATTGGTGTAAAAGAATCTAATAAAGATTTCGAACATGTGAACCGTGTCTTATTGAATTGCGGAAGGGATTTTCTCTTATATTCGGGCATTGAATTATTATGCTATCCTATGCTGGCTATTGGAGGGGCAGGACATATTAGTGCTACTGCTAATATCACTCCTAAAGAAGTGGCGGACATTTATAACCTTTGGGTGGAGGGTGAAGTGGATAAGGCGCTTGACCTCCATTACAAATTAATGCCATTGAATGATGTTTTGTTTAAAGAAACCAATCCAGGACCATTAAAAGCTGCGATGGGGATGATGGGAAAAATCAATCCCGCATTAAGGCCGCCTATGGGACCGCCTTCGGAACCATTAGAAAAGGAACTGCGTGAAACCCTTCAATCATATGGATTGATTGACCAAGTGATTGAATCATAATTGCTAGATTGGGAAGATTGCAGGACCCGAACGATTATTGTCTTCTTCCATAATATATTTTTTAAAGGAGGATTTATCATGCCAACTTTTCCAGTGCAAGATGTCCAGCATTACATCAATGGTCAATTTGTTGATGGTGCTTCAGGAAAAACATTTGAAAATCTAAGCCCTTTTAATAATCAAGCAATCAATAATGTGGCAGAAGGGGTTAAACAGGACATTGATCAAGCGGTAGCTGCTGCAAGAGATGCATTCGATAACGGTCCATGGAGAACGATGAAAGTGGCAGAAAGATTGAAGTACATTAATAGGATCGCTGAATTAATTGAAGAAAATGCCGAAGAAATTTCCTATTTGGAATCACTTGACACTGGGTTGCCGATTAGCCAGACAAAAAAACAGGCAGCAAGGGGAGCGGAGAATTTCCGTTTCTATTCTGAAATGGTGAAAAGCAGGCTTATAGGAGAATCGTATCAAATGGATAACACTTTCATCAATTATACGATTCATAAACCGATTGGAGTGGCGGGATTAATCACTCCTTGGAATGCGCCTTTCATGTTAGAAACCTGGAAAATCGCCCCGGCCCTTGCAACAGGTAATACTTGTGTCCTAAAACCGGCGGAATGGTCTCCCTTGACAGCCAATAAATTGGCTCAAATCATTGATCAATCCGGTTTACCAAAAGGCGTATTCAATATCGTTCACGGTTTTGGGGAGACAGCAGGGGCGTCCTTGGTTGCCCATCCTGAAGTCCAATTGATATCCTTTACCGGGGAAACGGCGACCGGCACTGAAATCATTAAAAATGGTGCGGATACAATGAAACGTTTTTCCATGGAACTCGGAGGTAAATCACCAGCGATCATTTTTGAAGATGCCGATCTAGAAAAGGCCCTGGATTCAGTGGTTTGGGGAATCTATTCATTCAATGGGGAGCGCTGCACAGCTAATTCCAGGTTATTTGTCCATGAATCGATAATAGACCAGTTCGTTGAAGAATTGAAGGAACGTGTTCATAATATCAAAATTGGAAATCCAATGGAACCAGGAACGGAAATCGGACCGCTGATCCATCGAAACCATTTTGATAATGTCTCCCGTTATCTGGATATAGCAAAAGATGAAGGGGCAGATATTGTAAGCGGTGTCATACCGAGTGAATTCAAGGAAGGGAATTATATCGCCCCGACGCTTCTCTTGAACTGTACAAATGATATGACGGTGGCACAGGAAGAGATTTTTGGACCAGTCATGGCAGTCATTCCTTTTAAGTCGGAAGAGGAAGTATTGGGTATGGCCAACGATGTAAAGTATGGGCTTGCTGCTTATGTATGGACCAATGATATGAAGCGTGGGCATAGATTTGCTCAAGCTGTCGATAGTGGGATGGTCTGGGTGAATTCACAAAATGTGAGGGATTTGCGGATACCTTTTGGAGGATCGAAATATAGTGGGGTAGGACGTGAGGGTGGCCATTATAGCTTTGAATTCTATACAGAAACACAGGTTATCCACGTGGCAATTGGAGAACATCATATTCCTAAGTTTGGGGATTTCAAACAAAATGCCGTTTCTTCTGCTGAAAAATAATCCGGTTTTCATTAATGAAAGGGAGAATACTATGAATTTTTCTATTATTCGTGTTGCGAGAACGATACTTAATGTAACAGATTTAGACAAATCAAGAGCCTTTTATGTGGATGCTTTAGGTTTTGTTGAAACGGAACGAACAAATGATCACATATATTTACGTGGTTTAGAGGAAGCGCATCATCACTCGCTTATCTTGCAAAAGGCAGAAAAGCCAAGCGTGGAAGTGATAGGATACAAGGTTGAAAAAGAGGAAGACCTTAAAGAATTGGAAACTATTTTCCTTTCCAAGGGAATGAAAATGAAGTGGATGAATGAAGGAACACAGCATGCACTGGGCAAATCACTCCGAGTTCAGGACATTTCAGGCTTGCCAGTGGAATTTTTCAGCAAAATGGATAAAGCCGAGAGATTGCTGCAAAAATTCGATTTGCATAGAGGTTCAAGGGTCCAAAGGATCGATCATGTGAATTGTAGTGTTCCAAATGTGCAAAAAGCCCATGATTTTTATGTGAAAGAATTAGGCTTTGCCTGCTCGGAAGATACTGTCGATGAGTCGGGTCAATTATGGGCCACGTGGCTACATAGAAAACAAACGGTCCATGACCAGGCATTCATGAACGGAATCGGTCCAAGACTTCATCATGTAGGCTTCTTTCTGCCAGATCCCCTTGCGCTTATCCATGCGTGTGATGTGCTGGCATCACTCGGATATGCAGGGTCGATCGAACGCGGGCCCGGAAGACATGGCCTATCCAATGCATTCTTCCTATATTTAAGAGATCCTGACGGTCACAGGATCGAATTATACAATGGGGATTACTTAACGTCTGACCCAGATACCGAACCGATTCATTGGAATCTGGATGATCCAAGGCGTCAGACATTCTGGGGGGCAAAAGCTCCGGATTCATGGTTTGATGAGGCTTCTGCTGTCCTTGATATAATTTCAGGTCAAGAAGTTTCTCTTGAAGAACCGATACTGGAAAAAAGCAAGCCTGAATTCATCATCTGAATGAAGCGGGGATTAGGGTGAAGGGGCGAGCGTCCCATTAAAACTGACTTGACACTCAAGCATTTATAAGCTAAAAAGCATTGCATTACAGCAAGATTTGAAATTGGCGGTCACGACATTTTTTCCACACGCAAGACAAATCATGGATGGCGATCAACACCCCAACATGACTCCATTAGAGCAAAAAGTAATGCAGGAAATAGGTGTAGGAACCTTTATAGTCGTTAAGGGCCAAGTCTATAAAGAAAGTGCATGCCTACTAAAAGATATGTGGTCTGGGGCAGGGCAGCAGTGGGTACTTACTGCTGCCCTATCTGTAAGCGTCAGACGGAAGGAATTCGGGTTGTGAATCGAGGAGCAAAAGGAGCCTGACCTTGGAACCTCCTCCAGTAGATTTTTTTTATCCCCTGACTTGCAGTTCATTTGAAATCTTTACAATGGCCTTGCAATTGGATGAGGAGGGGAGCCTATATCCCATTGAGGAGAGCTGCTTACAATGGTGAAGATCAGGACTTTTGCTAGGTTACCGTCCTTGGAAATATAAATGCCAGAAGAGGTGTGAAGTGATGGTACAGTTTGAAAAACAAAACCCTGAAGAATCGGAACAAACCAAGCTATTGGATTATGAAAAGATTGTTGTTTCCAAAGAGTTTCAGCAGATGATTTCCGATAAAAAGAAATTTGTCATTCCTTTTACGATTTTTTTTATGGGGTATTCCCTTCTTCTGCCCTTCTTAGTTTTTTACACAGATATCCTGGATCACCCTTTCATTGGAGACATAACATGGGCGTGGGTGTACGGTGTCTCCATTACGGTTATGTCTGTAGGGGTTTGCAGCATATATGTAAGGAAATCAGAAAGAATCGATGAACAAATTAAAAAAATCATCGAGAAAGAAGGGCTTTAACATGAATTGGACAGTTATTATTCTATTTGCGCTAATGTCGATAGGCACCCTTTTCATCACGTATTTCGCATCCAAAAAAACTAAAACGGCAGGTTCTTTTTATACGGCAGGGGGCGGGTTGACAGCTAGGCAAAATGGACTCGCATTGGCCGGGGATTTTATGTCTGCTTCCACTTTTTTAGGATTGATTGGGGCATTTTCCCTAACGGGGTATGATGGTTTTTTCCTGATGTATGGGGCACTTGTTTCATTCCTGGTCGTTTTATTCCTAGTGGCTGAACCTTTACGGAACTTAGGAAAATACACATTGGCCGATATGGTGACTACGAGGTTTAAGTATAAACAGGTCCGGGGAGTGACCGCCTTTAATACTCTGGTGATATCAGTCATGTACATGCTGGGTCAACTTGTTGCGGCCGGTGCTTTATTTAAATTGCTTTTAGACATCCCGTATAATGCATCTGTTATCATCGTAGGTATTGCAATGTTGGTATTTGTTCTATTTGGAGGGATGACTGCAACGAGTTGGGTGCAGATCATTAAAGCCATCCTGTTAATTGGCGGGGTGTTTATATTATTCATGATTGTCATGTGGAAGTTGAATTTTAATTTCGTCGGAATTTTCTCGGATATGAAAACAGCGACACCTATGGGTGCAGATTATTTGAAGGCAGGTATTAAATATGCCAGTGGTTGGGATGCAGCTTCCTTGTCACTAGGCCTTATTCTAGGAACAGCAGGTCTGCCTCACATTTTAATACGTTTTTTGACTGTCCCGAATGCACAAGTGGCAAGAAAGTCGGTTGTTTGGGTGATGTGGATTATGGGTGCTTTTCACATCATGGTCATTTTTCTCGGGTTCGGTGCAGCGAAGTTGGTTGGAACATCGAATATCATTGCTGCAAACCCAGCAGGGAACATGGCTGCACCATTATTGGCCCAACTTGTGGGCGGGGACATTTTATTCGCCTTTATTGCAGCGGTTTCCTTTGCAACGATACTCGCAGTAGTTGCGGGAATCGTGTTAACAGGTGCTACGGCTTTTTCACATGACTTTTATAATGAAATATTAAAAGATGGAAAAGCGACGGAAAAACAGCAAATGACGATGGCAAGATGGGCTTCCGTAGGTGTGACGGCGCTTGCGATCGTTTTATCATTAGGTCTGCAGGAATTCAATGTAGCGTTTCTAGCATCGATTGCCTTTACATTGGCCGCAAGTTCGAATTTGCCAGTCATCCTTCTTACGATATATTGGAAAAAATTCAATAAAACCGGTGCAATAGTCGGTATGATGACTGGTCTTTTAGGTACACTTTTGCTCGTAGCCTTAAGTCCAAATGTCTGGAACCCTGTTCCGGGAGCCACCATAATTACAGGTAACCCGATTTTCCCTTTGAATTCACCAGGGATTGTGTCCATTCCGCTTGGGTTCCTGGCATGTTATTTAGGTGCTCTGTTCGGTAACCGCCGGGCAAATTTAAAAACGGTAACAAAAGATAATTTTAATGAAATCCTTGTAAAGTCCAATACTGGACATGACGTTAAGGGTGTTGTGCGACATTGAAGGATGTAAAACATACCTGCCCTTGTGAATGAACTGGGAAAAATCAGCCATCTATCTAAAGGTGGTTTTCCCCCTTTTATTGGATAAAATTCAAATCCACACAAAATTGATCGATGAATGAGTATAAATGAAATGAAGATCCATGGATAATGGCAACTCATTCAGAAAAAGTTTCTAGAAATTTGACGGCGCCTTTGGAAAGATAGCGGTCTTCGAGCCATATAAGGGCGGCTTCCGATTTTACTGCACAATCTTTGAATTCGACTATTTTTATCCCCTGAGTTGAAAAAGATTTAGAGGTGGTGCGCGGCATGATAGTAGCACCTATTCCTTCTTTCACTAAAGATAATATCATTGCTGCATCAGGACATTCACATACAATGGCAGGTTCAAATCCATGTCTGAAGCATTCATCCACGATAAGTTCATAAGTACCTTGACCGCTAACCCTATGCAGCAATAAAAGGGGAAATTCTTTAATATGTTTAAATTCAATGGAGTCTGGGATATCCCAATCTTTTGGGGTGACAAGCACAAAATCTTCCGGCTGAAGGTTAATCGCTGAGAATTGCTTACCATTAATAGGAAGCCGTACAATGGCCAACTCGATTTCCCTGTTTATTAAGCCTTCCGTCAAACGGAACGTATCTCCTTCCATTAACTTGAAGCGTATGTCAGGGTATTCTACTCTAAAGGTTCTCATCCTTTGCGGAATGTAAGAAAAGCAAGTTTTTACAGATCCTATGGAAAGAGTGCCCTTTACCCCTTTACTGACTTCCTGCACTTCCAGTAGGGATTCTTCAAACTGGTTTAATAGAGCTTCAGCTTTTTTATATAGGACCTTGCCAGTTTCAGTGAGTTCAAGTTTCTTTCCATTCCGATCGAAAAGCTTTTCACCGATTTCCATTTCCATTAATTTAAGCTGCTGGCTAAGAGGCGGTTGGGCCATATGTAATTTTTTTGCGGCTTTTGTTACTTGTTTTTCCTGAACGATGGTCACAAAATACTTTAACTGCCGGATGTCCATTATATACACCTCATACATATGATTTACATATACATATTGAATTTTTTAAGTATTATATATATATCATAACATATGGTATATTTTGTTATAGGGATTAATTCAATATTTGGGATTTTTTAATTGTAAGCGCTTCATTTATTTTAAGGGGGATGCAATCATGCCGGCAAAAACAGGTGAAGAATATATTAATAGGGTAGACAACGCAAAGGCGAACGTATGGATAAATGGGGAGCAAGTAAAAGATAAAATCAGTGAACACCCAGCTTTTAAAGGGGTCATGAAAACACAGGCCGAATTATATGACCTCCAGCATGATCCCGGGAAAAAAGATATCATGACTTATATTTCACCAACCTCCAATGAAAGTGTAGGGGCCTCATTCATGCAGCCCCGGACTAAGGAAGATCTTGAAAAAAGGAGGAAAATGATTCAAGAATGGGCAAGACATAATAATGGTATGATGGGACGTTCCCCTGATTACATCAACAGTGGGATGATGGCGTATGGTTCTGCGGCGGATATGTTCGGCACTCAGGATTCGGCATTTGCTAAAAATATGAAAGATTACTATGAGCTCTGCCGGGAAATGGATTTGTCGTTGACACATACGCTGATTCAACCCCAGGTTAATAGGGGAGTTAGTGCGGCAAAGCTTCCGGACCCTTACATCGCTGCACGGATTGCGGGCAAGGATTCAGAAGGGCTAATTATAAAGGGAGCCAGATTATTAGCTACACAAGGCGGAATAACGGATGAAATCATGGTTTTTCCTTCAACGTTGCTTAAACAATCAGAAGAAGAAAACCCTTATGCATTCGCATTCTCCATACCGAATAATACACCGGGGGTAAAATTCATCTGTCGTGAATCATTCGACTATGGCAAATCCAATTTTGACCATCCACTTGGCTCACGATTTGAGGAAATGGATACTATAATCGTTTTTGATGATGTAGTCGTTCCTTGGAACCGGGTATTCGCATATGGGGATGTCGGCATTTGCAACCAGGCTTATAATGAAAGCAATGCGGTTGTTCATATGACCCATCAGGTGGTATCGAAGAATATTATCAAAACCGAGTTCATTCTGGGTATTTTGCAACTAATGGTGGAAACGATCAATATTGGGCAATACCAGCATGTTCAGGAGAAAATTTCGGAAGTCATCATAGCACTTGAAACGGTAAAAGCCTTCATTACAGCTTCGGAGGCAAACGCAAAAGTGGATAAGTGGGGAATAATGACACCAGATTTCACACCGTTAAACATTGCCCGTAATTATTATCCAAAGATTTACCCTAGATTCAGTGAAATCATGCAGCTTCTTGGGGCTAGTGGCTTAATGGCGATACCAAATGAAGCCGATTTCAATTCGGAGCTTCGACCGGATTTGGATAAATACCTTCAATCCGCTAATGGCGGGGCGTATGACAGGGTTAAACTGTATCGTCTCGCATGGGATGTATGCATGAGTTCATTTGGAACTAGGCAAACACTATATGAGCGCTTCTTTTTTGGGGATCCGGTTCGCATGGCCAGCGCTTTATATTCTGGCTATGATAAACAGGAATATGTGGACCGTGTCAAGGAGTTCTTAAACCGTGCTGAAAATCTTGCAGAAATCAACTGACCCTGTAGCAGTATGTAACCATAAAGGCCTTCCCGATGCTCAGGAAGGCCTTTAAATATGAAATCTTTTATTTAAATCGGTTATGGATATTATTCTTTTTATATGTGCCAAAATCACTGAATTCCGTAAGCTCCATGGAAAGGGCAAGATATCTCTTTGAGAAGAGGGCTGCCAAATGGGACTCCAGCGTTTCAAAAAGGTGGTCACATACTTTGGTTTTATCCTTGTCATGGCGTCCAGCGCCAATTTTTAGTATGGCATGAACAAAGGCATCATCCTCTGAACCATCGGCAACACGATAATGCTTTAATTCAATGGCTCGAGATCGAATGCCGCCAATTGGAAAGATGGAAGGATAGGAGATTAATACATCATTCACTTTCTTTAACAAACCGTCAATCTGGAGTTCATCTTTGATATTATCGGTATATTCTATAATTATATGAGGCATGTGATCCTTCCCTTCCGTTAATTATGAATTTTTAAATGCGACCGATCCCCGTCTTCTCTAAATATATCGTCACCGACTATTGTGCTAACGAGTTTTCCGATACCTTCAATTTCAGTGGTGATTTCATCACCTACAGCAGTATCCGCCAATCCTTCGGGTGTGCCTGTCAATATGATATCGCCTGGACTCAATGTCATGAAGCCGCTGAAATATTCAATTAAATCAGCAATGCTGAATATCATGTCTTTCGTGTTGCCTTCCTGAGTCAATTTTTTGTTGACGTATGTCTTGATGGAAAGATTCGAAGGATCTGGAATATCTTCGGCATCCACTAGCCACGGTCCAATTGGGGTGCAGGTATCGCGATTTTTGACCTTTAAGTTTGGCCGGTAGTAATTCTCCAGATAATCCCGTATTGCATAATCATTTGCAATGGTATATCCACTTACATACTTAAAGGCGTCTTCTTTTTTTATGTTCTTCGCCTTTTTACCGATGACGACTGCCAGTTCACATTCATAATGCATATAAGATGCATCAGAAGGCCGTCTTGTCTGTCCCCGGTGCCCGATAAAGGTATTTGGCCCTTTTAAGAACGCAAGGGGTTCTTCCGGGGCTTTAAAAGCCAGCTCCTTCGCATGGTCGGCATAATTCAAGCCAAGCGCGAATACAGTACGGGGTTCCACCGGGGGAAGCCAGACAACATCTTGCTCATTGACAATCCGGCCATCCGTCAATTGGAGCCGGCCATTATATTCACTTGCTAGATGTATGGCACCTGCATAGGCTACACGGGCTCTCTTCATAAAACCCCCTCCTTTGATAGCTTTACTTCTGAAATGATTGTATTTTCCAAATATCCGATTTCGTCAATTTCAATTCTAATATGATCATCGGCTTTTGCCAGTGGTGCATTCTCAGGAACTCCAACTAGAAGGACGTCACCCGAATTCAGAGTCATGAAGTCTGTTACATCCTCAATGAGGTGGGAAATGGAGCGAATTAGATTTACAGTTGAATTTTCTTGCCTGAGCTCCCCATTTATAAATACACGGATTCCTAATGAATCGGGGTTGGATATGGATTCCTTGGATACGACCCAGGGACCGATCGGGCAAAATCCATCTCGGGCTTTATAACGGATCGCAGGACGGTAAACGCTTTCATGCGGAATGCTAATATCATTGACGATCGTAAAACCTTCTATATAATCCGATGCATGTTCTTTCTTGACCCTAGTGGCCGTTTTATTGATCACTATTCCAAGGGCCGCCCCGATTTCCAATTCAGGTATACCATTTGGAAGGGGAACTGGAGTTGAAAAAGAAGAAAACGTGTTTCTAGGTTTAATATAAAGGATCGGCCCTTTAGGAGGCTCATTATAAGGAGGGTGGCCGATCTTTTCCTTCAATGCTTCCAATGATCCTTTATAGTTTAATAATGTCCCATATACAGTCCCTGAAATAGGGATATCCAACTTTATTTGGGATACATCGTATTTATCACCGTTCTTTAATATATAACCGTTCGACAATACATCCATTTCTTCCGAATAATCTGACTTCCTTAGTTTCACTCTTGCTTTTGCCATGGACAATCCCCCCTTGATTTTTTATTTATCATATATGATATCGTATATGATTTTTTGTTTAAGTTCAACATTTTTAGATTATTCAGTATAATTAGGTAAAAATTGTTAGGGGAAAGGTTGGTTTCAACAGAAAAATGCCTTGAACATTTAGTTAGGATGGAGCAAATACCATATCAACAAATTCGTTAGTGAAAAAGTGTGCAATATGGCGGATACACCTCGAAAAATTGATAAGAGTGATATAAAAGGCATGCAACCTGATTTATTTGCTTGTAAGCAGGGCAATGGGTATAATAAGTAGAGTAAATTCCTAGTGAGTTAAGCTATTTTTGGAGGGAAATCCCGTGAAAATTACAATAAAAGATGCTAGCAAATTCGTCGATCAAGAAGTTACCATTGGAGGCTGGCTTGCCAGCAAACGTTCCAGTGGTAAAATTGCATTCCTTCAAATCCGTGATGGCTCAGGTTTCATTCAAGGTGTCGTCGTGAAAGCTGATGTGGGTGAAGAAATTTTTGCACGTGCGAAATCGGTTTCGCAAGAGACATCCTTGTATGTAACAGGTGTCATTCAAAAGGATGAACGCTCGCCGTTCGGTTTTGAGTTACAAGTGAAAGATATTGAAATCATTCATGAATCATTGGATTATCCCATTACACCTAAAGCACATGGTCCTGAATTCTTAATGGATAACCGCCATTTGTGGCTGCGTTCAAAACGACAGCATGCAGTCATGAAAATCCGGAATGAAATAATCCGTGCTACATATGAATTCTTTAATGAAGAAGGTTTCGTTAAAGTCGATCCCCCAATTTTAACAGGAAGCGCACCAGAAGGAACGAGTGAATTGTTCGCCACTAAATACTTTGATGAGGATGCATACCTTTCACAAAGTGGTCAGCTTTATATGGAAGCGGCAGCAATGGCACTAGGGAAGGTATTTTCCTTTGGACCTACTTTCAGGGCGGAAAAATCCAAAACAAGACGGCATTTAATCGAGTTCTGGATGATTGAACCAGAAATGGCTTTCATCGAATTCAAAGAAAATCTGGAGGTTCAGGAACAATTCGTATCTTCCATCATCCAATCTGTTTTGAAAAACTGTCAGCTTGAGTTGAATACGCTGGGCCGTGACACAGCGAAGCTTGAACAAATTAAAGCTCCATTCCCTCGTATTACATATGATGAAGCCATAAAGTTCCTTCATGAACAAGGATTTGATGATATCCAATGGGGTGATGATTTTGGAGCACCGCACGAAACTGCGATAGCAGAAAGTTATGATAAGCCAGTCTTCATAACTCATTATCCAACCAAAATCAAACCTTTTTATATGCAGCCTGCTCCTGACAGGGAAGAGGTAGTTCTTTGTGCCGATTTGATTGCTCCGGAAGGGTACGGAGAAATAATTGGCGGCTCGGAGCGGATTCATGATCAGGAATTGCTTGAACAGAGAATCAATGAGCATGGCTTGAGCGAAGATGCTTACAAATGGTATATGGAATTAAGAAAATACGGATCTGTACCGCATTCAGGCTTCGGTTTGGGGTTAGAACGTACCGTTGCTTGGATCAGTGGTGTTGAACATGTCCGTGAAACCATTCCGTTCCCACGTCTATTAAATCGTTTATATCCTTGATCTCGTAATGAAGCGGTTATCTTGCCATATTGGGCAGATAACCGTTTTTTGTTAAAATTATAAGCTTATTAGGGGAGCCATATTCATGTTATACTTAATCAGAGGTGTCCAATAACATGAATAAAGAACATTTATATGCGTGGTTTAAGGAAGGAACGATAACGATTCCATCCTTTTTGTTGACTAACTATAAGACAATGGGACTGAATGAACAAGAAATGGTCCTATTATTACAATTGCAAAGCTTTATCGATAAAGGTAACCATTTCCCTGCACCATCCCAACTATCTGACCGAATGACATTACAGGAAACGGAATGTCTATTCTTAATCCAGCGTTTGGTTCAAAGGGGATTTGTTGAAATGGTGGTTGAAGGAAGTCAAGAAATCGGACAGGAAAAATATTCGTTGGCTCCACTTTATGAAAAAATGATGGACTGCTTCTTAAAAACTTTGAAACAGTCAGAGTCAGCTGAGGTCCAAAAAGCGGGAGAGAGCCTTTATACGATTTTTGAACAGGAGTTCGGCCGCCCTTTATCTCCATTTGAATGTGAAACATTGGCAATGTGGATGGAGGACGACCATCAACCTGAAATCATTAAGACAGCTCTTAGGGAGTCAGTCATTTCCGGTAAATTGAATTTCCGATACATTGATCGAATTTTGTTCGAGTGGAAAAAGAATGGAATTAAAACCTTGGAACAGGCAAGGGAGCAAGGAAAAAAATTTAGAGTGCATCAAAAGAGGGACCGAAAAACGGAAACTGCACAACCATTGAAAGATGTGCCCTTTTATAACTGGCTCGAGCAGTAATGTAAATTGAAGGAGAACCAATATGTTGAATAAAGCTCAAGTTCGATATTGTCTGGATACAATGGGTGAAATGTTTCCAGATGCCCATTGTGAACTGAATCACTCCAATCCATTTGAATTGGTGATTGCTGTTGCTCTGTCAGCTCAATGTACGGATGTATTAGTGAATAAAGTCACGAAGGATTTATTTCAAAAATATAAAAGGCCTGAGGATTACATAAGCGTTCCGGTAGAAGAGTTGGAAAATGACATTCGCTCAATCGGTTTGTTTCGTAACAAGGCTAAGAACATTCAAAAGTTGTCGCGAATGCTGATCGAAGAATACGGTAAGGAAGTTCCCAGGGATCGTGATGAGCTTGTTAAATTGCCTGGCGTGGGCAGAAAGACGGCGAATGTAGTCGTTTCAGTTGCGTATGATGTGCCAGCGATAGCTGTAGATACCCATGTAGAGAGGGTTTCCAAGCGTCTGGGATTATGCCGCTGGAAGGATAGTGTCCTCGATGTTGAGAAAACGTTGATGGCTAAGATACCGAAGGATGAATGGTCCGTTACGCATCACCGTCTGATATTCTTTGGACGCTATCATTGCAAGGCTCAGTCACCAAGATGTGAAACCTGCCCATTCCTAGAAGTATGCCGTGAAGGAAAAAAAAGAATGAAAAGGAAAGAAGCCAATTGACGCAGTCCATATCATTAAAAGTCCCGGCCGAATTGGACCATCCGTTCTTTTTCCCTGAAAAGGAAACCATTTTGGAAAAAGAATGCTATACAGGATGGAATGGATCAATCCCATTCGAGGCTTTCCCGTATGAGATACTTTATTATAATAATGTAGTGTCGTATGCTCCTTGGACCAAGGGGGCAATGCATATAAAGGAACTACTGGAAAAATGGAAGGGAATAGATACTGAATGCAGCATACTATTTTCAGAGCGAAAAGCGGGAAGGACCTTGGGACTCATGAAGCAGGGTATCGGTTTATTTTTAAATGCAGTCTTCTGGATGCATGGAAAGCCAGTGGTATTGAGTGACTGCCGAGTGCAAATAGAGTCCTTTCATAATATTCCGGTGAACGCGGCTGAAAGGGTTTCTTTCATCCTTGCAAGACCCGCTTCTTTCCATTCTTATAGACAACTTAGTGAGTTGTTCCGAGAATTTGAGAAACTATATGTGAAGCTCATGATCATTAATAAGAATAAAAGAAACGTCTAAGCTTTTAGCTTAGACGCAAACTGTAGTCAAACTCGATAAAAAATTGAGTTTGTCTACAGTTTTTTTGAGGGTTTGTAATTTAAACATTGATTGGAACGTAGGGAACCAAGGGGGTCCGCCCTCGGCGCCCTTTGCGCCTGCGGTGTCTCCCTTGGACACGCTTTTCCCGCAGGTGTCACGCACACCCGTTCCAATCAACTTTGTTTTAACATTTAGACAGAACCCCGTTTGCCAACAGTCTTTTTTGTTTTAAAAGAAGAACTTGAGGTGAAAGTATTCCGAGGTAGGACGCTTAAGTATAGATCCAGTTATTTTTAGTCAAACTGACATTCATTAACTATACCTTCGGAATTCGCGATGGCCAGAAATGGTCTTTCTCTATAGCTATTTCAAATCCAATAAAAAATGAAAAAGGTTTCGGAATGAGTACATTCCGAAACCTTTTTGTCTACAAACTGCTCTAAGCATTAGCTTAGACGTTTAATAGTCAATCTTTGTTTTCTTTATTGTTGTCTTTCTCTTTTTCTGGATCAGGGGCCGGGTTAGGGTCAGGGATTTCGCCTGGTTTTTCTTCCTCTACAGTCCCAGGGTCGGTGACAATATCCCCACCTTCAACGTCTCCATCATCCTTATTGCCTTTTCCATCATCAGGATTGTTTCCATTTCCATTATTATCAGTGTTTCCATTATCAATTCCATTATCAATTCCACTGCCGTTGCCATTGTTGCCGTTGTTATTTTTATCTTCGTCTTGCTTATCTTTTTCACCTTCAGCAGGAGTTTCTTGTTCCGGATTTTCACCCTCTGCCGGATCTTTAATCTCCTCGTCAGTACCCTTAGGATCTTCCGCTTCTGCAGGGATTTCGACCGATGTACTGGCAGGATCACTTTGTTGGTTATCCACTATGGCTACCACTGAGAAAGTATATTTACTTCCAGGGGTTGGATTAGGGATCGTTAAACTAGTATCCTTCGATTTTTTTAACACGCTCTGTGCTCCGCCATCAACGGACATCATAACCTCGAATTTGGCATTACCTTTAGGATATGACCATGATAGATTGATTTCATTACTTTCCTTATCGTAAGAAGCGTTAATGCCAGGTGAATCGACTTTCTCATATTCTGTCGTCACTTGTGTTGGCTCGTGACCTTTAACATAATATTCATAAGTGATTTTATCGCTTGGTGTATATTGATTGGCTTTAACAGCTGGATTGGAACCTTTTATGATTCCAACCTTCACAACACTGTCAGGTTGATTAAAGTCTTTCGTTTCTTTTGACTGAGCCATATGTTCCATCAAGTTCTTGAAAATTGATTTAGGGATCCTTTGAGATGAATCGCCAAGATATTCCATTTTATTGCCTGGTGCATTATCATATCCAGCCCATACTGCGACTGTATAATTGGTTGTATAACCCGCCATCCAGCTATCTTTTACACCGGAGGCTGGGATGTTGTTCCGTGCACGCTGGTCAGGCGTGAAATTGGTTGAACCCGTTTTACCGGCTACTGGAAGATTAGGTATATTGGCTAGCCTTCCTGTTCCATAAGGTTCTTTAATGACGCTCTTCAACATGTCCGTCACGATGAAAGCCGTGGAATCTTTCATGACCGGTTTCGATTCCGTCTTGTTTTTGATGGTGGTTTTGTCACGTAAAACAATCTTTGTCACACTATGCGGTTTATTATAAATACCGTTGTTTCCGAATGAACTGTATGCACCGGCAAGTTCAAGCGTAGAAACGTCTTGACCGCCTCCAATTGCAGCAGATTCACTTATTTCATTCTTGAAAGGCATGCCAAGGTCAACGGCAAAATCACGCGCCCGGTCCAAGCCGACTGCTTGAAGCGTCTTTAAGGCAGGGATATTTAATGACCGTGCTAGTGCTTCACGAGCTGTTACAGTACCATAATGTCTCCCGGAAGCATTTTTAAGCGGTGTTCCATCACTGTAGGTATATTCCTCATCTTTGATTGGATGGTAGGTGGACCAATTTAAATATTCTACGGCAGGACCATAATCCAGAATTGGCTTAATGGTCGAACCAGGTGAACGCTTGGCGTCCGTTGCATAATTCCAGCCGCGTTTAACCGTCGTGTTCCTGCCGCCGCCAACTGCTTTAATTTCACCAGTTTTAGTATCTATTAAGGTAACTCCAGCTTGGAGATCTTTACTTGGATAATTGATGATTTCATTACTGTTCAACATTTTATAGACATATTCTTGGGCATCTTTATCAATGGTCGTATGGATTTCCAAACCATCGGTAAAGACGTTATAGTCACCCATTTGTCCGACTTCCTCAATGACCAAATCGATGAATGCATCATAAGCAGTCGTGTCTTTTTTGCTTTTATCGATTTCTTGAAGTCCTTCTGTTATATCGATGCTTTGTGCATTTTTCATTTCCTGTTCAGTGATATATCCATGTTTATTCATTAAGTGAAGGACAATATCACGGCGTTCTTTCGCGCGTTCTGGGTGTAAATAAGGGTTATAACGGCTTGGGCTTTGCGGTAAACCTACAAGCATGGCCACTTCATTCAATTTCAATTCGCTTAGTTCTTTTCCATAATAAGTATGGGAAGCAGTTAATATCCCGTTTGCACGATTTGCAAAGAAAATCTTATTCACATACATTTCGAAAATTTCTTGTTTTGTATATTTTCTTTCCAGCTGTATGGCTAGCCACATTTCCTGGACTTTCCTTTTAATGGTCTTATCAGGTGTTAAATAAGAACGCTTGATAACCTGCTGCGTCAATGTACTTGCACCCTCTGAGCCGAATCCGTGTTTGAAGTTGGCTATGACGGCACTGCCCAGACGCAAGAAATCCACCCCGTGGTGTTTATAAAAGCGTGAATCTTCCGTAGCCAGGAAAGCATCTTCGACACGTTTGGGAATGTCTTCATAATTTACATAATCCCGGTTTTCTGTTCCGACTTCGGCTAGCAATTTACCATTTTCATCGAGAATTTTGGATGTGACTGGATCTTTTAAAAGCTTTTCATCAAGTTTTGGAGCATCGCTTATAAAGTAAGCCATTGCAGCTCCTCCGCCAACCAAGCCTATAATTCCGATTGTAACAAGTATAAGGAAAATGCGCTTAAGCATATTGGTTGGCTTCTTAGGACCTTTGTTCGGTTCCTTTTTTTGTGTCTGCCCCTGCTTTCGGCGTTCTTCTCTAGTATTATATTTTTCAGCCATTACAGCTAACCTGCCTTTCTAAAAAAACTAAAAATTTTCTGAGATGAGCGAATCTACTACTTTAATATAGTCAATTCTCGGTTGAAAGCCAAGAGTAATCTTTCGTGAACAGCTTTCAACTTCTTGAAGAGTTATAGATTTGCGTCCGCCGTCTTTCATTCTCTTCCAATAAAAACTAAGTTGTTCAGAACCCATTAGATATATATCATCCATTGCGGAAAACCGGATGATGACAAATGCAATTCCGTCATGCTGAACGATGTGTTTCATATGTTCAATTTGATGGTCATGAAAATTTTTCAGAGGGAACGAACTGCTGTTTTTCGTTTCCTTTGCCTCAAAATCAATGTACCTTCCTTTATAAACACCATTGTAATCGGTGGTCGATGCTTGTTTGAAGTAGGCTTCTTTAATGACTGCAGCACTTCTCTTCGGGTAATGGACATCAACAATTTGAATGGGTGTCGGTTTTTTATGAATGACGGCAATGCCGTGTGCTAAATAAAACTGATTGGTTTCGTTCAAATCGTCTTCCAATGTTTTTCCCCGGTTGCTATAACTGATTTTTTTTAGTGGGCTTTTCTTTTCTTCCAAAGCCTGCGGTACAAATCTTCGTCCATTGGGATAATGAAATGCCACTTTTACCCCTCCTTTTTTTCACTTATCTATATTAGCAAAAAAAGAATCCAATATGTGAATAAAAAGAATTGTTTCTTTGAACGATAGGATTTATGTACAACTAAATGTCACAATTAATCGCTATGGAAAGGATGGACATATAGATGCAAGTGTTGAATACGGAAAAGCAAATGCTCCATTCCATAAAAGTCCAAACCGCGAAAGGGAATAGGGATAATATATCAAGAACAAAGGCATATGAACAATTTTTCAGAAACCACCCAGAAATACAGTGGTCTTTTTTAGCCGGGATGGTTTCTAGAAATGCAGGCTGGAATATGTGTGACCTTGAAGGAATATGGTATTCCCATTTGCTTAGCCTTAAATACAGGCATCACCTATTCCTAACTTATGAAGAAGCCAATTGGAGAATATTCCAGGATGCTTATCCTCAATTGCTTCTCTATCATTATTCGACGAAGTATGGGCGTCCAATGTTTCATTTATGTCATTATTTTTTTATTACTGAATTCATGACGAACGAATGGTATTCCTTTTGGAAACATGGAAATCGTGAAAAGTTAGTCACTGCGCTTATAATAAATGAACAAAACGTCATTGAAAAGCCTGTTATTAAAAAGCAAACTTTCGTTTTTCATTCTATATTATTTTTCCTGCAGGACTGGATGCATTTTAGCACTGTATTATTTCCTACCTGCAATGGTAAGCTGTATGGTTCGTCCGTTTCGAATTTTAGAAATATCGATAAAAGGATTGAATTGGGGAAAAGGTTGGCCGGCCTTTTATTTTCTGAAGATTTGTTTCCGTTATTTTATGAATTTTCCTGCAGGACTGAACCAACCGGGGCTAGATTTGATTACGAACAATATCGAAAAAAGCCTAGGTACCATGAAACCCCGATGCTGAGGGGAATTTATCCATTGATTCATCATCAAGCAGGGGGGACAGAGCAATGGGATGTGAATAAAAGGATTAAAAAAGATTGGTTTATTGAGCCCCAATGGGAGGAAGACCCGGAATTGACCGATTGGTATGACCATAAACAAAAGCAGCTGCACACAGCTGCAATGATCAAAAAGTGGTTTTTTTAAAAGGAAACAGGGAAGGCGTCGATTATGCCTTCCCTGTTAATTGTACAAGTATTGATGCCCTTACGTTGAGGGGCGGTTTTCTCCACTAAGTTTCGGGTTTCCCGTTCCTGCCTTTTTAGTAGGCGGCTTTTGTCGTTTTTCGTTTTCTTGCTGTCTGCTTTCATTCGACTGCATAAAATCACCTCCTGTCTGTATTTTTGTTTAAAACTCCATTCTTCATTCTGCCATTGTTGTCGAAGGGCATAATAAATTAAGCGAATAGCACTTTCTTTGCCGATTCCCTTCTAGTTTTGTCAACCTTGAAGGGCTTTCTACTAAAAAAAAGAATAGTACACGTATAGAATGGAGGGATCAGCATGGTCAATAAAAGTGTCTCAACAGAGGAAATATTAAGGATGATAGCTGAGATAAGTACCAGCCTGGATCGTTTGGAAATTTCATATGGGGAAACTGTAAATACAGTGAGGTGCAAACTTTGGGCAGAGCAATATACATTGGTTAACAATGTCCAGGAAGCCATTGAGAATGCCGAGGATTATTGGGTGAATGCTGAAGGTGTAAACCATTCCTTTTCCATTGTTCTGGAAAAACCAATTATAAAGCACAAGGTTTTCACCGAATTGCACGTATAAGCCGATAGAATTTCCTTTTATAAAGAACTGGATTATACTAAGAGGAAACAAATGTGCGGAGGAATATATTGTGCAAAAAGAGAAACTGCAGCTATTAACCGAACAATTAATAAAATATACGGTCCAAGCGGATGATATCTATGAGGATGTACGCAAAGAAGAAAAGGAAAAGGATTTCTTTTCGGAAGTCAAGCCGTTTGCTGATCAGGTCAGGTCCTCATGCATCGATTGGGAAAACGGAATGAAGGAGTGGATGAAAGAAACCGAGTTTAAGCATCTTTTCCCCGAGCAAATCGAACAAACCGCTCATAACCTTTCTGATGTGGCCGTTCAGGCATTCTTTCCTAAAACCAGTTACAAGCGATTTAAAAGTCATGTCCAATCAGTCGAATTTATCCTTCATAATGTAAAAGCGGAGATCGATCGGATTTTATCATAAAAAACACCTACACTTTATTTCCTCTTTTTTCATATATTATCAGAACCATGTAATGAAAAAAGAGGAGGGCTCATTGAACATGATGAGATCCGGTTTTAACCAAGTCTCCCCAAATCAAGGACAGTATCCTCAATCAATGCCGGAATATTGGGGAGGGTACCAGCAGCCAATACAGTATCCTCTGCAAAATAATCATAATCTTGAACGGCCATTAATGTATCCATATCATACCCAGGATACAGGGGGCTATATGACGCCATATCATGATCCTTATCAGCAGGCGGCCTATCATCCATTCCAACAAATTCAGCAGCAGGCGATGCCTGTTGGAGCTTATCCGAGTAACAGTGTAATGCAGCCAATGCCGCAAATGCCGCAAATGCCGCAAATGCCGCAAATGCCGCCAATGCAGCCAATGCAGCCAATGCCGCCAATGCCACAAATGCAGCCAATGCAAATGCCACAAATGCAGTCGATTCAGTCCAATCAGCAACTGCAGCAGCAGGCTTTTAGTCCGTTCGATAATCCGTTGCAGCCAGCTAAACGACCCCCGCAAGGTCAGCAGCAGGCTCATAATCCCTATCCAAAGCAACAGTTCATGCAAAAACCCCAGCCATCTGGTATCAAATCGGTCATGAATCAATTCAAAACACAAGATGGTTCCATGGATATAACGAAAATGATGAATACAGCTGGACAAATGATGAATACAGTTTCTCAAGTATCGTCAATGGTCAAAGGAGTAGGGGGCTTCTTCAAAGTTTAGATGGTGAATAAAGGAAAAGCAGACTTACAAGTGACCCAGCCACTTATTTAAGTCTGCTTTTAAATTTGCCTAATTGATTTCAATCCGATTCCCTCTAATTTTGGGCAGGTGAAGCGTGAGGATGCCATCGCGATGTCGTGCGGTGACTTTTGCTTCATCAATCGGTTTTGGAAAGGAAATAGTTCTTGAAAATGTACCGGCTGAAACTTCTTTTTGAAACATTCCTTGCGTTTTATGCTGCCTATCAACATGTTTTGCAGAAATGGTCACGGCATGGGTCAGCACATCAATGGATATTTGGCTGCGTGCAATACCGGGCAAGGTAGCGGTAAGGGTATACTCTGAATTTGTCTCATGGACATCAACCGGAAAGCTGCGTTCTTTAGTAGAACCGAAGAAATCGTCAAGAGATTGCAGCATGCCTTTAGGAGGCCTTTCGGAAAACAATCGATCCATTTTGTTAATAAAATGGGTAAAGGGTTCAATTCGATTTCGATTATTATTTTTTTCAGAAGAGGTCATCACGGTTCTCCTTCCTAAAAAATTCCTTTGCCTATAGGCTATGTTAGGACTGAAGAATTGTGAATGAACCAATGGGTTTTAGATACGGATATAGAGGGAATAACGTTACTGATTGATTAGTAAAGGAAATGAGGGATTGATATGACAGAAAATAGCAAGCTTTCCTACATAGATACCGGGAAAGGAAATAAAACATTGTTGTTCATCCATGGGTTTTGTGGAAGTCATGAATATTGGAAGAACATCATTGCTGAATTAAAAGATGAATACCGAGTTGTTGCCATTGATTTACGAGGGCATGGTGCAAGTGAAGAAATAGGGGCATCTTTCTCGATTGATGATATGGCTGCTGATATTGCTTCATTTATGGAAGAACAGGGAATCGGAAAGGTTTATATGTTTGGTCATTCTCTTGGAGGATATATCACCTTGGCATTCGCAGAAAGGTTTCCTGGGAAATTGTCTGGTTTTTCACTGATTCATTCTACCGCTTGGCCTGACGATGAAGCTGGTAAGGAGGGGCGTTTAAAATCTGTCGGGAAAATAGAAATGGATGGAATCATTCCTTTCATTGATGGACTTGTACCAAAGCTTTTCGCTAATTCCGATGATCCGAATATTGAACATACAAAGGAAATCGGTTATAAAACAAGTGAAAGTGGTGCGATTGGGTCTTTGCATGCCATGAGGAACAGAACAGACAGAAATCATGTACTCAAAGAGACGAAGCTCCCAGTCCTTTTGGTTGCAGGTGAAAAGGATAAAGTAATTCCCGCTGAAAAAACCTTTTCTGTTAAAGGGAGCCATATTAATGAAGTTATACTTGAGGGAAGCGGTCATATGGGAATGTTGGAAGCTCCGAGCAGACTAGCCGAAGAAATCATTCGATATGTCGAGAAGAATTAACTGAAAAAGAATGATCAGGAAGCGGGAGTAGCCGTTTCCTGATTTTTTTTTGAATAGGAAATAGTTTCCCTTTTGCATAGAACGTTCATTCGGTAGAATAGGAGTATGAGGTGGTTATATGAAACTGCGAAAAAATTTACAAGAAGTCATCACGGAATTAAAAACCAATGAGGATTATAAGGATAATATTGTACACTGGCAAGTAATTGAAGCGAAAGAGGCAAAACATGTTCCTTTTCCCGATCGAATGAATGATAAGATCAAGCATGCTCTTGAAAAACGGGGGATAAATGGGTTGTACACCCATCAGGCCACCGCATTTGATACGGCTGTCAGTGGCGAAAGTCTTGTAGCGGTCACCCCAACGGCTTCTGGTAAAACATTATGCTATAATTTGCCGGTCCTTCAAAAAATACTTGAAGATGAAAAAACTAGAGCGCTTTATATATTTCCGACAAAAGCGCTGAGTTATGATCAAAAAAGCGAATTGAACGAAATGATTCATGAAATGGACGCTGAGATAAATAGTTATACATACGATGGGGACACACCTTCAAATATCAGGCAAAAAATCCGTCAGGCAGGGCATATCGTCATCACCAATCCCGATATGCTCCATTCCGGAATCTTGCCGCATCACACGAAATGGGTCTCATTGTTTGAAAACTTGAAGTATGTGATCATCGATGAACTCCATATTTACCGCGGCGTTTTCGGAAGTCATACGGCTAACGTCATAAGAAGGTTAAAAAGGATCTGTAAGTTTTATGGCAGTGATCCTGTATTCGTCTGCACTTCTGCAACGATCAATAATCCAAAAGAGTTGGCAGAAGAGCTTACGGAAAAACAAATGGTGCTTATCGATAATAACGGGGCCCCGAGTGGGAAAAAACATTTTGTTTTCTATAATCCCCCAATAGTCAATAAACCGCTAAACATTCGAAGGAGTGCGGTTTTGGAAGTCAGGAAGCTCGCAAATGAATTTTTGAAAAATAAAATTCAAACAATCGTTTTTGCGCGAAGCAGGGTTCGTGTGGAAATTCTATTGACCTATTTACAGGGACTCGTGTCAAAGCAATTGGGGCCCAAATCAATCAGGGGCTATCGTGGCGGGTATCTGCCTACACAGCGTAGAGAAATTGAACAGGGCCTCAGGGATGGTTCCATTTATGGGGTGGTATCCACGAATGCTCTTGAGTTAGGTGTCGATATCGGGCAGCTCCAGGTTTGCATAATGACTGGTTACCCTGGATCGATATCGAGTGCCTGGCAACAGGCGGGACGAGCAGGAAGAAGGCATGGTGAAGCGCTGATCATCATGGTCGGCAGTTCAAGTGCCCTTGATCAATATATCGTCCAGCATCCCGATTATTTCTTTACGAGAAATCCAGAAACTGCAAGAATCAATCCAGATAATCTTTTGATCCTGGTTGATCATGTCAAATGTGCAGCATATGAGCTGCCATTTAAAAAAGGTGATGCCTTTGGAAAAACAGAGATTATGGACGTACTGGAATTCCTTACGGAAGAAAGGGTCTTACACCAAAATGGGGACAAATGGCATTGGATGAACGATGCTTTTCCGGCAAGCAATATAAGCCTGCGTTCTGCTGCACAGGAAAATGTCGTAATCATCGACCAAACGAATGCACCGGTTAACCGGGTCATAGGAGAAATGGATACGTTCAGTGCAATGACCCTTCTCCACGATGAAGCCATTTATTTGCACCAGGGAATGCAATTTCAGGTGGAAGAACTTGATTGGGATGAAAAGAAAGCTTATGTACGTGAAGTCAATGTGGACTATTATACGGATGCTAACCTTGCTGTGCAGTTGTCTGTATTGGAAGTGGATAAACAGCGAACTTTCGCTTCCACCACAGCTGCCTTTGGTGACGTCGCCATCCGGGCGATGCCTACGATCTTCAAAAAAATCAAATTTGAAACTCATGAAAATATTGGTTCAGGGCCAATCAGCCTGCCTGAGATGGAACTGCACACGAGTTCGGCCATGCTTTCCATGGAGCCTGATATATTCGAGTGGGACGAAAATCGAATAGAGCAAGGAATGATAGGTGCATCCCATGCCCTTAATTACATGATTCCGTTATATGTTATGTGTGATCCGCATGATATCCATGTTTATCCACAGGTTAAGGCAGCACATAATGAAAAACCAACCATTTTTATCTATGATAGTTATCCGGGGGGGATAGGGCTAAGTGATAAAGTATATGAAAACTCTGAAGTCATCCTACTGGAAACCATATCCATGATCGGAAATTGTTCTTGTGAAAGCGGCTGTCCTTCCTGTATCGGAACGGAATCCGCTGCGAAAACAGCCAAAAATGATGCAAAACAGTTATTAGGTCAATTTTGTAAGGAAAAACAATCATAGATACGGGGATAAGTGAAAAGAGGTGTATTTTTTTGTCTTTGAAAAATAAATTGAACCGTATGAAAACGCATATGAACATAGAACCAGTGAAACATCCTTCTCCTGAACAAGAAAATAGCCAAGCAGTGGAGGAAGAAATTCCTTATCTTGAAAAGTGGCTGAAGAACGATACCGTTTCCTTTCATTTCGATGATGATTATTGTTTCATTAGGGAGGTCCGCTACCCTATAAATCACAAACACGGGTTATATGCATTTTCTGAGCTGAAAAAGATCGTAAAAGAGTGGAATCAAACTCCATTGGAGCATCCCTTATCCGCTAGGGGCGTTAAAAGTGAAGACCTGTTTTTCTTCGATACGGAAACAACAGGACTTGGAGGCGGAGCGGGAAATACCATTTTTTTACTGGGTTATGCCTATTTAGAAGGTGATGAAGTTGTGGTGAAACAACATATCCTGCCGCAGCCCGGAAGTGAAATACCGCTTTACCAAAGCTTTCTGGAAAACATCAATTACGAAACGCTTGTCACATATAATGGTAAATCTTTTGATTGGCCCCAGCTGAAAACCCGACATACCTTGATTAAAGAACATGTTCCAAAACTACCGGAATTCGGACATTTCGATTTGTATCATGCTTCAAGACGCCTTTGGAGAAACAAATTGGAACGAGTTAAATTATCAGCAGTCGAAACGGATATTCTAGGTGTACATAGAGAAGATGATATTCCTGGATATTTGGCACCGATGATTTATTTTGATTTTGTCGAGAGGAAAAATCCGGAAATTTTATTTGGGATCATGAAGCATAATGAATTGGATATTTTATCACTGATCACATTGTATATTCATTTGTCCCGGAAAATCCTCCAAATTGATGGATATACGGAAGATTCCATGGAAATTGCACGCTGGCTCGCTTATCTAGGAAAAAAAGAGGAATCGGTCGAGACTTATAAAAAAATAGTGGAAGCGGGAAATGAGGAAGATCGGATAATAGCTGGCCATGCCATAGCCTTTCAGAAAAAGAAGCAAAAACAATTCAACGAAGCATTGGAAATTTGGAAGGAGGTCGCCATAAAAGGGAATGTTCAAATAAGGATACAGGCACAGATTGAATGTGCAAAATTATATGAACATCAATTTAAGGAAGTCGGCAATGCTCTAAAATGTGCATTAAACGCGCATCAAGAGATGTTGAGGGAAGGTACCATTGTGGTGAAACAAAAGTCGGAATTGGAAAAGAGGATCAAGCGTCTCGAAATGAAAGAGGATTCCAAGGGTATGTCTGTATAAGATAAGCGAATCAGAATTGTTTTTAAGTGCGAAATGCCGAAAATAAAAAATATGGATACAAATATTGTAGCCTTCAACTATAATGTGTAAAATGGAAAGAGTTGAGGGTGAATTTCCGAAGCATTCATTTCATACCTTTACATCAAATAAATTTAAGTTGAAAGCGGAGCGGAGAAATGTATAAAACGACTTTATTTCTATTTTTTGTTGTCCTTTGTTTAACGATTGTTATTTTTACATCATTAAAAGACAGTCTCTATTCCTTTTTATAGAAAATTACCCACAGTGCATTTGAAGGGTAGCCATATATTATAATAGTGTACTTATTGACGGCCATACATAGTTTTATACTTATTCTGTATAAATAGGTCATTTCATCAGTACACGTCTCCCCTTTTTTTCATAGTCTGTAATGGTAAGACTAAACTTATCATAATGAAAGGGGACGTATTATATATGTATTTTCGTAATTGTGGAGGAAATAAATCCAATGTAATGGGAGCATACGGGAACGCTCCTGGAGTAATGGGCGCATCAACCGGGAAACATAAACACTCTAACGTAATGGGAGCCTTTACTGGTCCAACGGCTGTATCTCCAGCGCAATATGGCCCATCGGCTGTATCTCCAGCGCAATATGGCCCATCGGCTGTATCTCCAGCGCAACTTGGCCCAACGCAAGCACTTCCTACTCAACTTGCCCCAGCGCAAGTCTCTCCAACACAGCAATTTGTTAATACGAATGTATCGAACACAGTGATTCCTGTCGTTCATCCATCACACACTACAACTGTCAATAAACATTTGAACACGTATAAACATTACTTCCCACATACTCAATCCGTGGTGAACCAATGCTTTACGCAAAACTTGATTTGCGGAAGGCCGCCGATTAATCCATGCTGTCCGCCCCCCCCATGCTGTCCGCCTATGCCTTTCGGATACTAAAAAAAGTAAGGGCCTAATTAGCCCTTATTTTCTTACATAAACATGTTAAAAGGGAGATTAACCAAGCAATGAAGGTTTTGTATATGACTGGCTATAAGGCTTTTGAATTCGGGATATTCAAAAATGACCATGAAGCCGTAAAATATATTAAGAAAGCGATGAAGCAACGTCTTCTGCCATTGGTGGAAGATGGGCTGGAATGGGTGATCATATCAGGTCAGTTGGGTACGGAGCTATGGGGTGCCGAAGTGGTGTTCGATATACAGGAAGAATACAGTCAGCTTAAATTAGGGGTGCTAACTCCTTTTCTGAAACAGGAAGAGTCATGGAACGAGACGAATCAAGACTATTACCGTTCCATATTGGCCCGTGCCGATTTTGTTGAGTCCATTTTTAACAAACCATATGAAGGGCCGCAACAGCTGAAAATCAAAAATAGGTATATGGTTCATAAAAGTGACGCCATGCTCATCATTTTCGAAGCCGAAAAAGAAGGGTCAGCACGATATCCATATTTCGAAGCGATGAAAAAGGCTGAAACACAGCCATACCCCATCTATCAGATAAACTTTGATGATCTGCAACTGGCTGCGGAAGAAGGCAGCTGGTCCGAAGAATGACGGAGTGAAAATAATTATGGATTAAAAGTTGTTTCTAAAGCATATTCATATTATGATGAAATTTAGATACAGATTCATGGGGGTACATATCGTTCACTGAAACATCATTATGCAGATAAAAAGGTGTTTCGTTGACAAACCCAAGCAGATTTGAAAAAATAATAAAAAGTCGATTGTATTGGCGAAAGTATTGAGGTGAAGTCTTATGCTATCCGATAAGATAAAATTAACGGCTAAAGATATTCTTGAAAAAGATTTTAAAACAGCAATGCGCGGTTATAAACCAGAAGACGTGGATCAATTCCTGGATCTGATCATTAAAGATTATGAAGTGTTCCATCAGGAAATTGAAGATCTTAAACAAGAAAATCTTAAATTGAAAAAACAAGCCGAAGAGAGTACAAAACGTCCAAATCAACCTGCTCCCAGTGCTACTCCGGGAACCACTAACTTTGACATCCTTAAACGGTTATCCAACTTGGAAAAGCACGTTTTTGGAAACAAGCTTTTTGATTGAGGTTTTGCATGTTAAAAGTGAAATTGATTTAGGTATTGTGTTTTAATGAATGATGGAGTATAATCAATTATGTTATGTTAACGTTTGGGTAATTGCTGCTGCATTTTTGCAGTAGAGGAAAGTCCATGCTCGCACGGACTGCGATGTCCGTAGTGTTCGTGCCTGGCGAAAAAATAAGCTTGGGCAGCAATCTTGGATTGCTGACGGCTGGGAAAATGCCTAAGTCCTTTTGGATATGGCATGAATACCTATAAAAGTGCCACAGTGACGGAGCCTTTACAGAAATGTAAAGGGTGGAACGAGGTAAACCCCACGAGCGAGAAACCCAAATTAATGGTAGGGGCGCTTTCTTCCTTGGAATTGAACGAGGAGAAGGACAGAAGCCATGCTTCTGTAGATAGATGATTACCGCCGAAGTACGAGACGCGAGTCGCTTGCAGTACTGAGGAACAAAACATGGCTTACAGAACGTTATCATATGACACCAAAAGCACAACTCTCCTTTTAAAAGGAGAGTTTTTGTTTTTGGGAATTGTCCGTTAATAAAAAGCCGGGCATTCCAAATTATTTTTCGTTTTCTGAAACCATGCTGTGTTAAACTAAGGTCTTGGCAACTTTTTAATTCCCATCGAAAGATTTCTAATTGAAAGTGTTCAGCAGAAGGACAATGGCTAATTGACATCTGACCGTAACGATTTAAAAAATAGCGTTGAAGTGTTAAGCATTTCCTGGATTCTGGGTACCCTATTTATAAAAGGTTTTTTTACCTTTACTGATTGCCCTTATTTGAAGTTATTAAGACATGCCTTAAGCATTTTGTTATGAGTATACATAATTGTTTGTGAATAAATGGCCCTTCGTTGTCTTGGAGGATTTCATTCATGAATATTTGCAGCCTACCTTATTGATACATAGATAATTGAGTTAAACTTTATTTTATCGCGTTGATCCCGGTTATTAAAAAAATGCTCTACTACATGACAATGACATTAAATCTAGGCAATCAATGACGGACTATAAGCAAAATATAAATTGACCAGTGGAACTTTTAAATAAGGTTTACATGTCTAAAATCGATACCTTATTCTTGATTAGGGGAATTTAGGTAGATGTGCAATAGAGTTGGATTATTGGAAAGAAGGTGCAGGATAAATGAAACAATTCGATATTATCGCAACATCAGCAATGGGATTGGAATCAATTGTCGCTAAGGAGGTTCGGGATCTTGGTTACGATTGTCAAGTCGAGAATGGTAAGATCACGTACAAAGGGGACCAATCTGCCATTGCCCGCTCAAATTTATGGCTGCGGAGTGCCGACAGGGTTAAAATTAAAGTTGCAGAATTTAAAGCATATTCATTTGATGAGTTGTTTGAAAAAACAAAGGCCTTGAATTGGGAAGATTACTTATCAGCCGATGTTGAGTTCCCTGTGAGTGGAAAATCGGTTAAGTCACAGCTTTACAGTGTTCCTGATTGTCAGGCTATCGTCAAAAAGGCGATTGTTGATAGATTGAAAAGCAAATATAAGCAAGTATCTTGGTTTGCAGAGACTGGTCCTTTGTTTAAAATTGAAGTGTCTATTTTAAAAGATGTAGTGACACTTACCATGGACACTTCAGGTGCTGGTTTGCATAAACGGGGATATCGCACAGGGCAGGGGGAGGCGCCCCTTAAAGAAACATTGGCGGCTGCGTTAATCATGCTGACAAATTGGAAACCGGATAAACCTTTCATTGATCCATTTTGTGGATCTGGAACGATTCCTATCGAGGCTGCCTTAATTGGGCAGAACATAGCACCTGGGTTTAACAGGGAATTCGTTTCTGAAACCTGGTCATGGATGGACAGCAAGGTTTGGGATGAAGCGCGGGTTGAGGCTGAAGATTTAGCCGATTATGATCAGTACTTGGACATAACCGGCTGTGATATTGACCATCGAATGGTCGATATATCTAAAGCGAATAGTTTTGAAGCCGGCCTTGGTGATCTGATTGAATTCAAACAAATGCAGGTGAGGGATATCTCGACTAGGAAAGAGTATGGTGTCATTGTCGGGAACCCGCCTTACGGAGAACGTCTTGGTGAGCAAAAAGCGGTTGAGCAGATGTATAGAGAAATGGGTCAAGCTTTCAAGAAGCTTGACACCTGGTCAGTATACATGATTACCTCCAATCCTGACTTCGAACAGCATTACGGTAAGCCTGCAACGAAAAAAAGGAAACTGTTCAATGGTTTCATCCGTGCAGACCTTTATCAATATTGGGGAAAAAGGCCGCCGAGACAGCCTCAAGGTGAATGAGTAGGTAAAAAATATAACGGAGGATTTTAATAGTCAGGACGATTTATTCATAATAGGTTCCAGTCTTGCTTATCATTTCCTTTTCTGTTATTCTAATAATGAATTATTTTTGTTCAGATTTAAGGAATACCTTAATATTCTTTTGAGCAAGGATAGTAATATAATGTGTGGAGAACACACTAGGAGGCAACAAAAATGGAACAAGGTAAAGTAAAATGGTTTAACGCAGAAAAAGGTTTTGGATTCATCGAACGTGAAGGTGGAGACGATGTATTCGTACATTTCTCAGCTATCCAAGGCGAAGGTTTCAAAACACTTGAAGAAGGCCAAGACGTTACATTTGATGTAGAACAAGGTCAACGTGGACCACAAGCATCAAACGTAAACAAAGCTTAATTCAACCCTATATTATTTACAGACAGGCTCTCTTTTAGAGCCTGTCTTTTATTTTACAAGTCTGGAAACATGGCAGCATACATAGAAGAAAAACATACTTTTTACATTTTATTTCTTATGGTAGGGTAAATATCTTGACTATTAATGTGAAATAAAGGATAATATCCTTTTGCCTAGAAATATTATGATACGGATCGATACACTGATGATAGATAAAAGGGGAGACCAAGATGCTTAAAACACTGCCTTTTTCGGTAACAAAGGAAGATTCTTTTTACGATAAGCTTTCAGAATGGATCGGTGATGTTTTTTACGATATTCTTCCCGAAAAAGGATTTGAGCTGCGTGATGAACAAATCTTCATGGCTTTTCAGTTAGAAAAAGCCTTTAAAGAAAAGAATGTAAGCTTTGCTGAAGCAGGGGTAGGGACCGGTAAGACCTTGGTCTATTTACTATATGCGATTTGTTATGCGAGATATACGAATAAACCGGCAATTATTTCGTGTGCAGACGAAACGTTGATTGAACAGCTTGTCAAAGAAGAAGGCGACATCCAAAAAATTAAGAATGCTTTAGGTATTGAAGTGGATGTTCGGCTTGCCAAATATCACGATCAATATGTATGTCTTAAGAAATTGGATTACGCAGTGAATCATGAAGATTCAGAGGGAATAGATCAACTCTATGATGAACTTCCCAAGTTTGTCCATGATAACTCATCGATGAACGCTTATTCAGCATATGGGGACCGTAAACAGTATCCATATTTAAATGATGAAGACTGGTCTAAAGTTGGCTGGGATCAGCTTCAAAACTGTTTTACTTGTGATAAGCGCCATCGTTGTGGACAGACCCTATCGCGGGACCACTACCGAAAATCAAGCGATTTGATCATTTGTTCACATGACTTCTTCATGGAACATGTTTGGACTAAGGAAAAACGTAAGCGTGAAGGACAGTTGCCACTGTTGCCTGAACATAGCTGTGTTGTCTTTGATGAAGGTCATCTACTGGAATTTGCTGCTCAAAAGGCTTTAACTTATAAAGTTGGGGAACAAACCCTTGCTTCGGTTTTAGAATTGCTTACTGCCAATCAGGTTCGTGAAGAAACCTTATACATCATTGAGGACTTAATTGATATTAATGAAGAGTTTTTTGATTTGTTGGATGAAAAATCCATACATGTCACCGGATCTAATCGTTATGAAATCCCAATGTCCAAGGAAATAACAAGCTTTGCGCAAAAGCTGCATAAAAAGGTTGAAGAGTTAGAGGAGAACCTTGTTTTCGAGGCGGAAATGTATACGATCAATGATTATGATTTAAAAGTGACAGAAGAATATTTAGAACAGCTGGGCTACTCCATTTCTCTATTTGTGAAGGATGAACAGGCTGTTTCCTGGTTTGAAGAAAATGAAATGACCAAAACATTGGTCATTATGCCAAGGCTTGTACAGGATATTTTGTCTGAACAGGTATTCTCTAAAAAAATTCCTTACATTTTTTCATCGGCGACATTATCGGATAATAAATCTTTCCAATACATTGCAGATAGCTTAGGGATAGAGAAGTATGACAGCTTCTCTGTTGAATCACCATTTGATTACGATGAAGTCATGAAAATGAACATGCCTGCCTTCGAAAACGGAGACCAATTGGCTAAACTTCAATACACCATGAAGTCAATTGAGGAAAATGAGGGCCGAACGCTTGTGTTATTCCAATCAAAAGAAGAATTGCATTGGTTCAAGGAAAACTGCCCAACATCATCCTATCCTTTTTATTTTGAAGGGGAAGCGGAAATCAGCGAGCTTGTTAAGAAGTTTCAAGAGAATGAGCAATCTGTTCTTTTCTCCTATCATTTATGGGAAGGACTTGATGTTCCAGGGCCTTCATTACAAAATGTAGTGATACACTCACTTCCATTCCCACCACGCGATCCAGTGTTCGAGGCCAAACGTAATTCGGTTACCGATGCATTCGAAGAAGTGGATCTTCCATACATGCTCCTTCGATTGCGTCAGGGAATAGGGCGTTTGATCAGGACTAGCAATGATTCGGGAACCGTACAGATTTTGATGGAAAAGGATCTCTCGGAACAGGTGAAAGAGAAGATTGTATCCGTTCTTCCTGTAACGCTTTAAGTCAATTTAATCTAAGAGCCATGGGAGAGGTGCCCTTGGCTCTTATTTTTTTTTTAACGGGTAGTTCTGATAAGAAAGATTTTTGTATAATATGGTAAAGTGTAGTTGGAAGGAGCAGTGAATATGGAAAAAGAAGGTATAGATTTGATAGAAAAAGAATTTAAAGAATATGTCAAGAAAATCTCGGCCTATAATGAAGCGCTCGCGTTAATTTTCTGGGACTTACGTACAGGTGCACCGAAAAAGGGAGTTGAGCAGCGTTCTGAAGTGATTGGGGTGCTTTCCTCTGAGGTTTTTAATATGATCACAAGTAAAAAGATGGAATCCTTCATTACGGAACTTTCGAAGGGGGAAGCCTCTCTTAGTGAAACGACGAATAAGATGGTACAAGAGTGTAAAAAAGAGTTTGAAAGGAATAAGAAGATTCCTGCAAACGAATATAAGGAATTCGTCATTTTACAATCCCGCTCTGAAAGTGCTTGGGAAGAGGCAAGGGAAAAAGCGGATTTTTCGTTATTCCAACCTTATCTGGAGCAAGTTGTTGCTTATACCCGTAAATTCATAGAGTACTGGGGATACGAAGGACAGAAATATAATACCCTTTTAGACATGTATGAACCCGGCATGACTGTAGATCTACTTGACAGCGTATTCAGTGAGCTTCGGTCGAGTATAGTACCTCTGGTAAAACAGATTGCAAAAAGCGAAAATAGACCTGAAACAGCGTTCCTTTATAAAGAATTTCCAAAAGAAAAACAGCATCGCCTCAACCTGGAAGTTTTAAAACATCTAGGATACGATTTCAAGGCTGGCAGGCTGGATGAAACAGTTCACCCTTTTGCTACTGGAATAAATAGGGGCGATGTCCGGGTGACGACCCGTTACGATGAATGTGATTTTAGGGGGGCGATCTTTGGTACCATTCATGAATGTGGACATGCCATTTATGAGCAGAATATCGCCGAAGAGTTAACCGGGACACTGCTCGATAATGGGACATCAATGGGAATCCATGAATCCCAATCACTGTTTTTTGAAAACTTCATTGGACGGAACTATAGCTTCTGGAAAAATAAATTCTCCCTATTGAAAGAATATGCTCCTGAACAATTCAATGATGTGACGCTGGATGAATTTTACCGGGGGATTAACGAATCAAAACCATCGTTCATCCGTATTGAAGCAGATGAACTAACTTATCCCCTACATATAATGATTCGGTATGAACTGGAAAAGGCTCTTTTTAATGGAGAACTTGAAGTGAAGGATTTACCGGAAGTCTGGAATGAAAAATACAAGGATTATTTGGGAATTGTTCCTGAAAATGATGCAATGGGCGTGTTACAGGATGTACACTGGGCAGATGGCAGTTTTGGTTATTTCCCATCGTATGCATTGGGATATATGTATGCAGCCCAAATCAAGCAGTCGATGCTTAAAGATTTGCCTGATTTTGATGGGCTTTTGGAAGCGGGCGATATTGCTCCAATCAGGAAATGGCTTAATGAAAAGATACATAAATATGGAAAAACAAAACAGCCCCTAGAGATTTTGAAAGAAACGACAGGGGAAGGCCTGAATGTTCAGTATTTAATAAAGTATCTTGAAAATAAATATAAAGAAGTTTATAAAATCAAATGAATTTAATTAGAGAAGGCCTTGGAATAATTATCAAGGTCTTCTTCTTTTTTCAATGGTTCACACAATTTAAATCCTTATGAACCCGGTGGGCATTTTTGTTAACATCAATAAAAGGTATCATTTAGGCGAATAAAATGAGGCCGCCGTTATTCCGACTCTAATATTTCTAATTTTTTGAAAAATACCCGTAATTTCAAGTGATGGCTTTTTGTTGATGGTAAATCCAGGTTAATTAGTCTTGGTGATTTCGCAATTTTCTAAAATTACGAATAATTTTTTATATTTTTAATTGAAAGTTCGGTTTTTGTTAGAAATGACTTTTCAAAATAAGACAGCATTGTTATAATTTATATATTAATAAAATATAAAGTTTCACTCGTATAATAGCAGGAATATGGCCTGCAAGTTTCTACCGGATTACCGTAAATAATTCGACTATGGGTGAGTAATTGATCTTGTTGCATAATGGAAGGATTTTGCTGTTTCATTTTTCATTCATGCCCAAGAAATATTGCTTCACTCAAAAAAGTGCTGCAATGTTTCTTGGGCTTTTTTATATCTGGGGAACATTTGCATGGTTTATAGGTCAATAAACATCCAAGATTGGGAGGAACCTTCATGCAACTTTTAAAGGAAAAAATCTTGTCCGAGGGTCAAGCTTTATCAGAAGATATTTTAAAAGTAGATTCATTCTTGAATCATCAAATGGATCCTATGCTGATGAAAGAAATAGGTAAAGAATTCGTTAAACGTTTCGAACAAAAGGAAATAACGAAAGTGCTTACCATTGAATCTTCAGGCATTGGACCTGGTTTGATGGCTGCCTTGGCATTGGAAGTTCCGCTAATTTTTGCCCGTAAACGTAAATCACTTACTTTGACAAATGATTTAGTGACGGCGTCCGTTCATTCCTTTACAAAAAAAGAAACCAATACAATTACAGTTTCCAATAAATATATAGAAGCTGGTGATAAGGTTCTGATCATCGATGACTTCCTGGCGGTCGGACAAGCGGCTCGGGGCTTGGTGGATATCTGTGAGCAGGTTGGAGCAGAAGTGGCCGGAATCGGAATCGTTATTGAAAAAGCATTCCAAAGTGGTGGTAAGGACCTTCGGGAACAAGGGTTTCAAGTGGAATCCCTGGCACGAATTGCGAAGTTGAAATTCGGTGAGATAACTTTCGTTGAGGAAATGGAAGGGGCAACTGTCAATGTCTAATCAATCACCATTAAAAGTTGCTTCCTTAGGATTACAACATGTTCTTGCAATGTATGCTGGTGCGATCGTCGTTCCATTGATTGTTGGGGGAGCGTTAGGTTTAACTGCTGCGCAGTTAACCTATTTAGTTTCGATTGACATCTTAATGTGTGGAATAGCGACCTTATTGCAAGTCTGGAAAAACAAATTCTTCGGAATCGGCCTACCCGTCGTTCTAGGCTGTACATTCACGGCAGTCAGCCCAATGATTGCGGTAGGTACCCAATATGGAGTCACCACCATTTATGGGGCCATTTTAGTGTCGGGATTAATCGTCGTTTTAATTAGTAAATTCTTCGGGAAACTGGCTAGGTTTTTCCCGCCGGTCGTTACTGGTTCAGTCGTTATGATCATCGGGATCACACTCATTCCTGTCGCCATCAACAATCTTGGGGGCGGACAAGGTGCTGCTGACTTTGGAGCCTTGGATAACGTAGCCCTTGGTTTTGGAACTTTGCTTTTCATCATTTTCATGTATAAATTCTCAACGGGATTCGTGCGCTCCATCTCTATATTATTAGGACTGTTAGTCGGAACTTTTGCAGCTTTCTTCCTTGGGAAAGTTGATTTTAGCTCAGTTGCAAGTGCAAGTTGGTTGCATCTGCCACATTTTTTCTACTTTGGCACTCCGACTTTCAACATCACGGCGATCATTACCATGACTTTGGTGGCGATAGTCAGCTTAGTGGAATCGACTGGCGTCTATTATGCCTTAGGAGAAATCACGGACAAAGAGATTTCGGAAGATGATCTGGCACGCGGATACCGTTCTGAAGGGCTTGCCATCATGCTTGGCGGTTTGTTTAATGCTTTTCCTTATACAGCTTTTTCACAAAATGTCGGTTTAATTCAATTGTCGGGTATTAAAACAAGAAATGTCATTTATACAACGGCAGGGATGCTCATTTTCATTGGTTTTGTCCCGAAAATTGGTGCATTCACGACCATTATCCCTTCGTCCGTGTTAGGCGGGGCAATGGTGGCCATGTTTGGTATGGTAATTGCCGCTGGAATTAAGATGTTAAGTAAGGTAGATTTTGCCTCTCAAGAAAACTTATTGATCATCGCTTGTTCCGTAGGTATGGGACTTGGGGTAACGGTCGTTCCTGAGCTATTTGCTAAAATTCCGGAAAGCATTCAAATATTAACGGATAATGGAATCGTGGCTGGAAGTTTGACAGCCATTTTCTTGAATATCGTCTTTAACATCATCCCTACAAAAGGGAAAGTAAAGGAAGCCCGTGTTGAAAGACAGAATGTTGCCTGATTAAAAATAGATTCTGTAAACTATTAAATGCCCCCCTAATCCACAGATGATGAGGATTAGGGGGCATTTTTTATTAGTCCGAAAACTCATCATTGTTAAATGAAGTTTTTTAATGAAATGGAGTTTTGTCAGATAAAAGGAAACTCTCTTCACTTTTTGAATATATTGATAGTATATGTTCAGGAAAGTAGTGATAGAGATGGAGAAAAAATATTGTATTCATTGTCGGACCATTTTAAGTCAGGAGTATAGGTGCAGTGTGTGCGGTAAAGAGGAGTTTCAAAACATCATAATACAAGTACAAAATCAATCTTCAGTAAAGAAGGAAGAATGAAAGCAGCCCCCTTACCGACTTTCTAGGTAAGGGGGTTTTATTGTTTCCGATTACATTTTGATCATTAAGGTGATATGTAGGGTACCTATGCCATCCAATGAAATGGGTAAATTGCTTGCTTCATGTAAACCTATACATTTTTGTATGGCCCGCAATGACGGGAGGTGTAATATCCATGATTGTATTCTCGCAAATGCTAAGGAGGTGGCGATATTACCGGCTAAGCATGTTGTCTTAGTTCTGCTGCGAAAAATTCAAGAGTTTCACCTTAGATGACCATTAAGCTATAGAGCATAAATGATATCTTGGTGGGTATATTAACCATATCATGAATTATAAGGGGTGGGATCATGCCATATTTATTATCCGCATCACATATAAAGCTACCATATTTACTTTCACAGGAAAAAATCATGGAATTTTCAAGAGAAATCTTTGGATCCTCATTTAAGAGTATAGATCGGCTATTAAAGGCCTTTACGAATGGACAAGTGGAAAATCGATATTTTTCAAATGATCTTGATTGGTTTAAAAAGGATCATTCTTTTGCTGATCGGAATGATTTATACATAAAGCAGGCTGTAAAGTTTGGGAAAGAGGCTATAGAAAAATGTTTAACCAACTCAGAATTTTTAAAAGAAGAGCTGCAGGCATTCGAACTAGATGCTTTCTTTTTTATATCAAGCACCGGGGTGGCTACCCCGACCATTGATGCCAGGATAATGAATGAACTTCCATTTAACCCGCATGCAAAAAGAATTCCGATATGGGGGCTTGGATGTGCAGGGGGAGCGAGCGGCCTATCACGTGCTTTTGAATATTGCCGAGCGTACCCGACGGCTAAGGTCATTGTTTTAAGTGTGGAGTTATGCAGTCTGACTTTTCAAAGGAATGATATCTCCAAAAGTAATTTAATTGGAACCTCCTTATTCTCTGATGGAGTAAGCTGTGTTTTGGTTTGCGGTGATGAAGTGCCGGATGAACGGTATTCAAGAAAAGGACGACATTTGAAATTTTTGGATTCTCAATCCACGCTAATGCCAAATTCATTGGATGTAATGGGGTGGGATGTTAAAGACCAAGGCTTATATGTGATCTTTTCGAAAGATATCCCTACAATCATCAAGGATTGGCTTAAACCGAATGTCCAAGAATTCTTAGCGGGAAATGGAATGGATCTCGGGGATATAAAAGATTTCATTGCCCATCCTGGAGGGAAAAAAGTAATTGATGCTTATCACGAATCCCTAGGATTCGATGAAGGGATGACTGCAGTATCAATGAGAATATTAAGGGAATTTGGAAATATGTCCTCAGCAACTATTTTGTACGTCCTTGAGAGATTCATGCAGCGTGGCGGGAATAAAGGTGAGGTGGGATTGGCTGCAGCATTGGGGCCTGGTTTTTCATCTGAACTTGTGTTAATGAGGTGGGAATGATGCTCTTTGCCAATTTCATCATCTTGATTGCCATTCAGCGCCTGGTTGAATTATATATTGCCAAACAAAATGAAAAGCAGTTGAAAGGTGCAGGAGCTGTAGAATACGGTAAGTCCCATTACAGATGGATGGTTATTATGCACCTTAGTTTTTTTATTGTTCTCATTATTGAAGTGCTCGCTTATGAAAGGGATGTGGCTGGACTTTGGCCGATTTGGCTGACCCTTTTTCTGATTGCGCAGTCGGGAAGGATTTGGGTGATCAGTTCATTGGGAAAACATTGGAATACAAAAATCATAGTGGTTCCTAATGCCGAAGTAGTCATTAAAGGTCCTTATAAATATTTCAAACATCCGAACTATATAATAGTGGCAACGGAGATTATAGTTATTTCTTTATTATTCAATGCATATTATACAGCTATCTTCTTTAGTTTTTTGAACGCATGGATGATGGCGGTTCGAATCCCCCTCGAAGAAAAGGCATTAAAGGAACATACGGAATATTCTACGGTTTTTAAGGGAAAATAATAAAAACTTTATTTTCTTATTGAAAATGATTATCGTTCATGATAAGATTCTAAATGAAGATGAAAATTATTCTCAATCAAATATCGATAAATTTTATAATAAAACTAAAGCTACTCAATATATAAGAGGATGGTGTTGGTAATGGTCTGGTTATTCATTTTATTGACAATCGCTACATATGGTTTTGTGATGAAACATGTATTAAATAATATTCAAAAACCGGCAAAGGCAGTTAAACCCTTTACCGGGTCAACAATGGAAAACCGAGCTGCATTTAACCCCACTCCTACAACCAGGTAATCATCCTGGTTTTTTTTATGGCTGTTTTCACATACTTTGTTGCTATTTACCAGGTAGTGAGCTGTGGTTGATTTCTCCTCCAGATGCTCGCTTTCCGCGGGGCGGGCGGTGAGCCTCCTCGGCGTAACGCCTGTGGGGTCTCACTTGTCCCGCTGCTCCCGCAGGAGTCTCGCACTTCCGCTCCAATCAACCTTAAATAGTTTCGTTTTAAAAACAACAATCTTTACGAAAAGAGCCTTTTTTATTCAAATGAATTAACAAGATATGAATCAAACTGCATGAATCCGCCAATAGGTGGTTTTTTTTGAACATGGCCTATAATAAATCATAAAGTAAAACTAAAGCTGACTGTATGAATAACAAACGAAATCGTTTACAATAAGAGTATTAAAATGACGATAGATTAAGGGGTATGGATTCATGATTCAAGAAACAGTAAAACAACGGTCCAAATTGGGGATTTTGACTGCCATGTATGATAAATTTCAATCGGCAGGCGATACAGGCAATGCAGATAAACTGAAACAATTAATCATGAAAGTGAATGATGAGGAGTTCATCATTGCTTTTTGCGGGCATTTTTCAGCGGGTAAATCAAGTATGATCAACTTTCTCCTTGGTGATCAAGTATTGCCTTCAAGTCCGATTCCAACGAGTGCAAATACGGTAAAGGTCCAAAAAGGGGAAGACTATGCCAAAGTCTTTTACCATCATCAGCCTCCAGTCTTATTTCCTGCACCTTATGATTTTAAAGAGGTCAAGAAATTTGCCAAGGATGGTGATTCAGTATCGGCAATAACGATAAGTTCCAATCACTTTTCAATGCCGGAATCATGTGCAATCATGGATACGCCAGGAATTGATTCGACGGATGATGCACATCGAGTTTCTACGGAATCCGCCTTGCATTTAGCTGATGTCGTCTTCTATGTTATGGATTATAATCACGTCCAATCAGAAGTCAACTTCCTATTCACCAAAGAATTGTTGGAGGCTGAAAAGCCGACATACTTAATTATCAATATGATCGATAAGCATGATGAGAATGAGCTTAGCTTCCAAGACTTCAAGCTTTCCGTTACTGAAGCATTTGCGAACTGGAATGTATATCCTGATGGGATTTTTTATACATCTGTAAGAGATTTGAACAATAGCGAAAATGAAATTGAAGTCGTTCGGCAATTTATATATGAAATGGCAGGCAAAGGTCAGAATGATGGGAAAGATGCCATCATGCAATCGGCTAAAGCGCTTGTCGAAAGGCACCTTATTTGGCTGAAGGAACAATATGAAGAGGAACATGCCGAGGATTTAGAAGTATTATCAGACCTTCCTCATGAAGAGCGAATTCACTTGACGAATCAAGTGGACAGCCTATTAAAAGAAAAAAAATCATTAACTGGACGTATAGAGGACATCAAGGTCCAATATGCTGAAGCATTAGAAACAATTTTGAAAAGTGCATACATCATGCCCGCGGCTACACGGGACCTAGGTAAATCTTTCTTGGAATCGGCTCAGCCGGATTTTAAAATGGGTCTATTATTTGCCAAGAAAAAAACCGAGGCCGAGCGTGAGGAACGTATTAAAGCATTCTTGGCCGATTTACAAGAAAAGGTGAAAACCCAGCTTGAATGGCATCTTAAAGAATTAGCGGTTAAAACGCTTAATCAAGCGGAAATCCATGATTCAACATTTGAAAGTAAGGCGCAGGGACTTCATATCGAGGTAACGGAAGCTTACATAAAAAACTCTTTAAAGCCTCAAGTCGATATTACAGGTGAATACGTTTTAAACTATACGAATGATTTAGCCTCAGCCATCAAGAAGAAAGCACGTGAAATATCTGAAGGATTTTTGAATGGAATGGTCGCCGTTATGGAAGGAATAGTGGAACAGCAGTCTATATCCATAGATAAGGAACTTGAAGGTTTTTCCGAATTTGCGGAAGCCCTTAAAGTTACAGCGGCGATGAACGCGGAAATCAAGTACCAAACGGAACGATTAGAGGCCATTGCAAATCAAACTGAAACATCAGTTGATGAGCGTGATATCGATACGCTTTTAACTCAATGGAATGAAGAAGAAAAAAATATTACAGTAAAAATCATGAGAATCGATAAAGGAAGTAATTCAATGCACGTCGACGAACAACCTGAAACGGATCATGATATAGAAAGTAAGGAAGCTGTTCCTTCTGTAGCTGTTTCTTCATCTGATGCTGCTGATTTACGCGGAAAAGAAAAGCTGATGGAGACTGCAACGAGTTTACATCAGGCAGCCAAGCTGATACAGCCTTTGAGAGGATTTCAATCACTTTATAAAGAATTGACAGATAAGGCAAATCGCCTGGAACAGCAGACTTTCACGGTTGCCCTCTTTGGTGCATTCAGTGCGGGTAAATCTTCCTTTGCCAATGCACTGATGGGAGAAAGTGTCCTTCCTGTTTCACCTAATCCGACAACTGCGGCAATCAACAAAATCATGTCTTCAGATGCTGAACATCCACATGGAACGGCAACCGTCAAATTAAAGACGGAAGCGATGCTGTTAGAAGATGTGAGCCTGGCTTTGGCAGCTTTTGATAAATCGGCAAAGACACTGGATGAAGCACTTCACATAGCAGGACAAATCATTGCGAAGGCAGGGGAAGTTGATAAAGGGAAAACGCATTTATCCTTCTTAAGGGCTTTCCATCAAGGGATGCCCCAGCACCAAGATGATTTAGGGAATGTGGTTACGGTAGATCTTGAAGGGTTTAAACGTTTTGCTGCAGAAGAGTCCAAGTCGTGCCTTGTTGATTTGATTGAATTGCGTTACGACTGTGAAATGACAAAGCAGGGGATGGTGCTTGTTGACACACCTGGGGCGGATTCGATAAATGCCAGACATACAGGAGCAGCTTTCGAATATATTAAGAATTCGGATGCCATCCTTTTTGTGACCTATTATAATCACCCATTTTCACGGGCAGATAGGGAGTTCTTGATACAACTTGGACGTGTAAAAGATTCTTTCGCGATGGATAAGATGTTCTTCATTGTCAATGCAGTCGATCTTGCACAAACCTCTGACGAATTGGACGAAGTGATGGATTATGTCACAGATCAATTGAATGGATTCGGAATCCGTTTTCCAAAACTGTTCCCGCTTACGAGTAAGGGAGCATTGATGGAAAAACAGACGCCTGGTTCATTTAAGCATTCGTTCCTTCGAAATAGCGGTATTTCGGAATTCCAAGACCAATTCGATGCTTTCATCGAAAACGATTTAACTGGACTTGCAATCGAATCGGCTAAAGCGGCCGTAAAAAGAACGGAAGAACTGCTCCGTGATGTAATTGCAGCTTCCATGCAGGATGAAAAGGCGAAACGAAAAGCTTTGGACTCCCTTTCACATGAGGCACAGTCCATTTCGGAACTGCTCTCTGTCATTAAAGGGGATGCGGAAAAGCAACGTTTGAAAAAAGAAATCGATGAATTGACTTTCTATAGTAAGCAACGGGTCTTTTTCCGATTTAATGATTTCTTCAAGGAATCGTTCAACCCGGCCGTCTTAAAGGATGATGGAGGGGATCTGAAAATTGTCCTCAAGCAAGCGATGAAGAACTTATTGGATGCGTTGGGCTTTGACCTTGCCCAGGAAATGCGGGCAACGGCTTTAAGGACGGAAATGTTCGTAAATAAATTGCTGAACGAGAAACAAACCAGTTTGCTTCAGCAAATTCAAAAAGTAAGAAAAACCCTTTCATTACAGCCTTATGAACCTAATGAGAGGGAGTCCCTTGAATTCACAGGAGCTTTTGTCCAATTGGAAACTGGGGAATTCAAAAAGGAATTGGCGTTATTTAAAAATCCAAAATCTTTCTTTGAAAAAAATGAGAAATTGAAAATGAGCGAAGGGCTTCAGAAGCGTTTGGATGATCCTGCCCTAATGTATGTAAAAGGACAGGGTGAGCGGATTTTCGAAATGTATAATGAAGTCCTCGATCAAGAGTTACTTGCGATTCAAAAAGAGTTTAAGACGGAAATATCGGAGATCTTTGCAGGTTTACGTGCAGCAATGGAGGAAACGGTAGATTTACCGTATTATGAAAATGCAGTAGCGGAATTGGCAAAAATGCATTCGAAATAGAAACGAGGTTCATTCATGAAAGAAAACCTTATTTCAAAATTGGAAATTCTGGAAATAAAAGAGAATATGACCATTTTGATGGCTGCTGTTACTGGCAGCCATTCTTTTGGTTTACCATCCGCCCATTCCGATATCGATGTTCGGTTTATATATGTTCATAATGATAAGCGATCTTACCTCAGCTTGAGTCCTGCAGTTGAAGTGATTCATTTGAAAGAAAACATATATGACATGGAAGGCTGGGATCTATTTAAATCATCCCGTCTTACGATAAAGAGTAATCCTGCACTATTTGAATTATTTCAGTCACCAATCAAGCTGATTACACATCCGGATTATTATAGGAAGATGAATGGTTTGATAGCGGATTGCTATTCCCAAAAGGCACTAGGACACCATTACTATCGGATGATGGGCGACAACCTTCAACAATTGACAAAAACAAGGGACTCTGAAAGAAAAGGATTAAAAACATGGGTACAAGTTTACCGTTCGTATTTAATCCTGGAACATATCATCCAAAAGGGGGCATTGCCACCTTTATCCGTTTGGGAATTACTTGAATCGGTTACCATCGATCAAGAAATGAAAACCAGGATGACCCGAATATTTAAAGCAAAACAAAAGGAAGAATTTATAAGCAACAATGAAAGCGAAAAGAATCTTTCATTATTAGAAGGGAAATCACTTTCCTTAAAGAATGAAATAAATAAGCTTCCTCCAGGGAAGAACATGGAAACGGAGCTTAATCAATTAATTTGGACCATTTTGAAATAGGGGGCTATGCAGATGGGTTATATAATGGAAAAAGAAGAGCTGTTGCCATTGTTGAATTCTAGTGATATCAGAATCTGTGACTGCCGCTTTCAGCTGGGTTCTCCTGATGCAGGGCATAATGAATACGAGAAAGACCATATTTCCGGTGCTGTTTATTTCGATCTCGAAAAGGATTTATCGGGGCAGGTTCATAAACACGGAGGAAGACATCCTCTTCCTGACCTGGAAAAGTTTAAAGATAAACTAGAATCAAATGGAATCTCCAATGATACGGTGCTTATTGCTTATGATGGGGGGGAAGGTTCTTTTGCTTCTAGGTTTGTCTGGCTGCTAAGCTATCTTGGGCACCAGAAAGTCTATGTTCTTAACGGGGGGTATCGCGCCTGGAAGGATGCGGGCTATCCGATTGACTCGGATCAAACGAATAATAGTACTAGAGAATATCATATCGATTTAAATGAAACCGTGCTTGCATCTTTTCAAAAAGTGAAGGACTATACAATGAATAGGCCTGACCATATCGTTTTAATGGATTCAAGGGAATCTAAACGGTACGAGGGAATCGAGGAACCGATTGATAAAAAAGCAGGCCATATACCTGGTGCAGTTAATAAGGTGTGGACGAACGTTTTGGATAATGGCTATTATAAAAAAAAGGAAGATCTTCAGGAAAATTTCACTGGCATTGGCAGGGATAAGGAAATCATTGTCTACTGTGGTTCAGGTGTAACGGCATCTCCCAATTATATCGCCCTGAAAGAAGCGGGCTTTAAAGATGTGAAGATATATGTTGGCAGTTTCAGTGACTGGATCTCCTATGATGATAATCCGATTGAATAATATTTTTTCCAATTAAACGATCCTTAAAAAAGGGGACAGTTATGTTAAAATGGATGTACATCATGATAGAGGTGATAATGTGTTAATGAAAGAAAATGAGCAACATCCTTCCTTTATGCTTGTCGACGGGATGGCGCTATTATTCAGAGCTTTTTATGCAACGGCCGTTACTGGTCAATTCATGATTAACTCAAAAGGCATTCCTACTAATGCCGTCCAAGGTTTTTTGAAGCATATGCTGACAGCGGTGAATCATTTTTCACCTAGCCATGTAGCGGTGTGCTGGGATATGGGCAGCAAGACTTTCAGAAATGAATTATTTGATGGATACAAGGCTAATCGTTCAGAAGCTCCGGTCGAAATGATCCCTCAATTCGACTTAGCTAAAAAAGCGGTTGAAGCATTTGATATCCCTAACATAGGGCTCTCTGGATATGAAGCGGATGACTGTATCGGGACAATTGCGAAGGCATCTGCCCAACATAGCCGGGTGGATATATTGACAGGCGATCAAGATATGCTCCAGTTGATAGAAGAAAATATTTCTGTACTATTGTTAAAAAAAGGATATGGTAACTATGAAGTTCATAATCCTGATAGCTTTTATGAATGGAAAGGGATCACTCCAAGACAAATGATCGATTTAAAAGCTTTAATGGGCGATACAGCTGATAACTATCCCGGAGTTAAAGGAATTGGGGAGAAGACAGCGTTGAAATTATTGATTCAGTATCAAAGTATCGAAGGGATTCTTGAAAATGTTGCTTCATTGACAAACGGGCAGAGAGCTAAGATTGAATCTGCCGTAGATATGCTTCATTTATCCAGAAAACTGGCCGAAATAAAATGTGATGTACCAATTTCATGCTCTTTGGACGATGCGGTTTATCAGTATGATCGCGAGAAGGTCAAAAATCTGGCTAGGGATCATGAATTCAGGGCTTTACTAAAAATGATTTAATAATGAAAATTTCGGAGCTCCCCAATGGGAGCTCCTTTAATTTATACGGTGAATTTTTTGTCGAAAAATGGATAGTCAAAATCTTTGATATACGGTAAGATGAAAATAAGGCATGAAGTATGGAGTGGATGCAGAAGTGGCGAGATCAACTGAAGAGTATGTTAGTTTTTTAGAGGGTAAGGGATTCACTTTTGGTAGCGACGATATTGGTTTTATTTATTTTGGTAAGCGCTACACGGAAGCAAGTGATATTTTAGTCAATGCAGCAATAGAATTGACTTTGAAGGTTCAAAAGAGTTTTGATGGCAGCTTTTATATTTCCTTTTTGGAAAACTTAAAACAAAATGGTATTAAAACCCGCAGTGAAGCAGTATCGTTTGCAAAAGAACAGGGGCTGCTTAAATAAATCGGACTTCGTTACTTTGAAGTCCGATTTATTTTTATGGCTTTTCAAGAAAACTCCTTTGCTATCGGTTTCTTTTTATTAGCAGGCAGATCAGCAAGTATCATCCCCAAGAAAATGAATGCACAGCCAATGATGGAAGCGGAAGTCAATTTTTCCCCTATCAATATGTATGAGGATAACGCAGCAAAAACCGGTTCCATTGAAAAAATCAATGCGACTCTCGTAGGTGTCGTATAGGCTTGGAAGAAGGTTTGTGCGAAAAAGGCGAACGCAGTGGCAAGGGCTGCCGTAACCAATAAAGCAGTCCATACGTCTTTCTGTAACATGACCTCTGAGCTGAAGATGATAGAATGATTCTCTTTGAAAATGAAGGCTGAAACATAGGATAATAAAGATACGGTGGAAATCTGAATCAGCGTCAACGGTAATGCGGGAAGGGTCTTGGCATATCTAGCAGTCGTAATGATCTGCATGGCAAAACTTATTGCGCATAAAAATACCAATAAATCACCGATATTCAAATTGGACCGGTCAGCGAACGTCATTAAATAAAGCCCAACGGTTGCGGCAGTGACACCTATAATTGTATTACGGGAAAGCCTATGTTTTAAAAGAAGCAGAGAAAAAACCGGTACCATGACGACACTTAATCCCGTTATGAAGCCTGTCTTCGCAGGAGTAGTATAATTCAATCCGATCGTTTGAAGCCCATAGCCTAAAAAAAGCCAAACTCCGATATGAAACCCAGCTTTAAAAAGGCCCTTATTCCAGGTTTTTCCCTTTTTGTGTAAAGTCGATATATAAGGGATAAGCAAGAAAACGAAGGCCATGAAGAAACGGACGGCATTGAACGTGAATGGTTCAAGAAAAGATAGTGCATTTTGAACCATTACAAAAGTGACGCCCCAGATGAATACAACGAATAATAATGAAAAATCAGCTGTCTTGTTCATGAATTTCCTAAAGCTTTATTCAAGCGAATGGCCCGTCTTGCCAACTCATCCGCGGATTTGTTTTCGAGATTTGGAATCCATTTCATGAAAAATAATTCAAGCTCGTCGGAAAGCTTTAGAGCCCTTTCCAGCAATAGGGCATACTTATTTTTTGCAAATCTTTTTTCAATGGCCTGGTTGATGGCTTGGGAGTCAGTACGAAAAGAAACGATTTGATACTTATTGGCTACACAAATTTCCAATGCTTTGATTAAAGCATGGTACTCCGCTTCATGGTTTTCCATATTTCCAAGCGGAAAGGAATGCCGCTCGACCACACCGTTATTATTAATGAAAACACCTGCGCCGCTCGGCCCTGGATTGCCCGCACTGGCACCATCAATATACACTTCGATCAAGATGTGCTCCTCCTCGAATTTAACAGTTAATATACTATGATAAAAAAACATTTCATATAAAATTAAAATTGAAACATGAGAATTTCAGCCTGGTATGGGAACTATAATTAAAAGATGATTCAATTACTTACATTATATTATAAATGGTATATCGAAAAAAAGGTATGAAAATTGTAAGCTGTTCTGCATGAATGGTGAATGGATAAGGAGCTGGAAATCTTTGAAGGTAATTATGCAATGGACATATCATGCTTCAAAAAAACCATCTGCCGATTTCGTTTCGGATTGGCTTGATGCCGGAACTGCACTGGTCATTACGGAAGATCTTGAAAAGGCAGGAAGGCTGAAAGAAGTGGAATTCAAGGATGAATTCGATACAGCATGGACAAAGAAGGAGCTAAAAAAACTCCTGACTGAAGTTGAGGAGGAGCCTCAGGATGTGACGGTTTTTTTTGATGGCGGTTTTCAAAAAGATGAAAAGGTGGCAGGGATCGGTGTTGCCATTTATTTTCGTCAAGGTAAGAAGTTCTGGAGGTTACGCACCAACGTGAAATTGGAGCAATTCGAATCCAATAATGAAGCGGAATATGCGGCCTTTCATGAAGCGGTCAGGCAGATGGACGAACTTGGAATCCACCATCAAAGCTGTGTATTTAAAGGGGATTCTCTAGTTGTCTTAAATCAACTTTCCGGTGAATGGCCATGTATGGAAGAAAACTTAAATAAATGGCTGGACCGCATTGAAGCGAAACTGGATGAGTTAAAGATCATTCCGGTCTATAAGCCAATTTCCCGAAAAGAGAACCAGGAAGCCGATCGCCTGGCAACACTTGCTCTTCAGGGAAAAGCCATTTTCAGCAAAATAGAAATTGCTGGGTCAAAGGAGACATAACAACAATGAACAGGAAAAAAATATATGAAGAAGTGGAAGATGTTCTCGCTTCATTTTGCCAAGATTGTTTTTTACGAAAGCATTTTCGAAAAGAGAAGGGGCGTTCGTATGCCCATCAGTTCTGTATTTCAGAGTGTACAGTTGGTGAAAAATTAAAACAGCTGGGAAATGAACTTAGTGACCTTTCGTAACCCTTAAAGTTTTAATAAAAACCAGTGAAGGGATCATTGATTTGCGGGTGGAAAAGGAATGGCGGATCGGACGGATCATCGGTTAATGAAAAAAGAGCCCGATTATAAAAAATCGGGCTCTTCATCATTCTGCTTTACCGAATCGAAATAGGCTTTGAGCATCACTTTATTTTCGCTGAAGTCTGCAATCGTATATTGATCAAGGACCTGTAGAAAAGCATCCAAGGCATTATTAAGGACAAATTTCAATGAACAAACGGGAGAAATCACACAGTTATCGTGATCTTTAAAACATTCCACTAGATAAAAGTCCTCTTCGGTTTTCCGCACCAGTTCCCCTACATTTATGTCAGCAGGTGATTTTGCAAGCCGGAAACCGCCATTTCTTCCGCGTATCGTCTCAATATAGCCTAGTTTACCTAGATTATGAACAATCTTCATCAAATGATTTTTAGATAGTTGATAAACTTCAGAAATCTCTTTTATATTTGATAATTTGCTTTGGTCGTGGGAAGCCAGGTAAATCAACACTCTAAGTGAGTAATCGGAATAACTCGTCAACCTCATGTTTATCGCCTCACATTCTATCCCCATTTGACTATATCATAAATGTGAACATTTTATAAACATGAAAACATAATTTCTAAAAAGATGTATTAAAAATATTGATTTTAATGCAATTAAGTTCTAAAATAAACATGTATTAAAAATACTTGTTTAAGAAGAGGGGTTTATTTATGCTATCCCAGAAAACGATCGATATTATAAAATCAACCGTACCTGTTTTAGAAGTGCATGGTACAACTATAACAACTGTATTCTATAAAAATCTTTTCGAAGCACATCCTGAATTATTAAATGTCTTTAATCATGCCAATCAAAAAAAAGGGCGCCAGCAAAATGCACTAGCCAACACGGTTTTGGCAGCAGCCAAATATATAGATCAGCTTGAAACGATTTTACCTGCAGTGAAGCAAATAGCACAAAAACATAGAAGTCTCGCAGTTAAAGCTGAACATTATCCCATTGTAGGAGAACATCTATTAGGTGCAATCAAGGAAGTATTACAAGATTCGGCCACAGAAGAAATCCTTCAAGCTTGGGGAGAGGCGTATGGAGTCATTGCGGATGTTTTCATTAGCATCGAAAAGGAAATGTACGACGAAGCTTCCAATCAGGTCGGAGGATGGTCTGATTTCAAACGATTCACAGTGGTGGAAAAAGTACGGGAAAGTGACGTAATCACATCCTTTTATCTAAAGCCATCAGATGGAGATAAGGTTCCGGCATTTCTTCCGGGACAATATATTACCGTTCGGATCGAGATACCGGGTGAATCGTACTTATTCAACCGTCAGTATAGTTTATCTGATGTTCCGGGAAAAGATTATTTCCGTATTTCCGTTAAAAAAGAAAAGCCGGGAACCTCACCTGATGGAAGGGTCTCTAACTACTTGCATGAATCCATTCAGATGGGTGACAGTATTGACGTAACGGTTCCTGCAGGTGATTTCACCATCGACTTGGATAAACGAACACCGGCAGTATTCTTGAGCGGAGGCGTTGGCATAACGCCTTTCATGAGCATGGTCCATTCGGTAGCTGAACAAACACCTGAGCGTGATGTACAATTCATTCATGCAACCGATAATGGCCATTTACAGCCGTTCAGAATGGAACTGACAGAAATAGGACACAAGCTTACCAACTATCAATTATCCTTTGTCTTTAAAAATCCGAGTGAGGATGATAAGAACCTCCCGAATTTTGAAAAAGAAGGGTATATTGATAAGGAATTAGTGAGCAGTTTTGTTAAGCCTGAAGCTGATTATTATGTGTGTGGCCCTGTTCCTTTCATGAAGGCGATCATCACTTACCTGAAAGAATTGGGGATAGAAACGGATAAAATTCACTATGAGTTCTTCGGCCCGGCAATGGCGCTTTAATGTTATTCATGTTAGGAAGGTTATTGACATCAAGAAGATTTTTTTGCATACTATATTAAAACAATGAACGTTGAGAGAAGATTAGTATGCGAAAATCACTGTGACAGAGAGCGGGGTCAATTGCTGGAAGACCCGCGACAGGAAAGCGCAGAACCTGCTTCTTGAGTCCTATGCAAAACATAGGCGCAAATCCTGGCGTTATCAGGCAAAGTGGAATGCATGTACTTGCATTCAATGAAGGTGGTACCACGGAGAGCAGCCCTTTTCGTCCTTATTTCGAGGATGAAAAGGGCTTTTTTTCATGTCTAAGATATTTATTGGAGGAAAAATCGATGGAAAAGAAACGCATCGTTGTAAAGATAGGAAGTAGTTCTTTAACCAACACACAAGGTGAAATCGACCAAACAAAATTTTCCGATCATATCCAGGCAGTGGCAGCATTAAGGAAGGCGGGACATGAAGTTGTCCTTGTTTCATCAGGTGCTGTAGCGACAGGTTTTCGCAAGCTCGGTTATCCTACGAGACCTGTCACTCTCAAAGGAAAACAAGCTGCTGCAGCTGTAGGGCAAAGCCTATTGATTCAATCATATATGGAACAATTAGGTCAATTTGGTATCGTTCCGGCGCAGATTTTATTAACAAGGAAAGATTTCTCGAAAAAAGAAAGATATAAAAATGCATATGCAACATTGATGGAATTGCTTGAACGCGGCATCCTCCCGATTATTAATGAAAATGATACAGTATCAGTCGAGGAGTTGACTTTCGGTGATAATGATATGCTATCCGCCTTAGTAAGCGGGTTAGTCCACGCCAACAACTTGATCATTTTAACGGACATTAATGGGCTCTATGATTCCAATCCACAGACAAACCCAGGGGCCAAACGATTTGAAAAGCTTTCCGAAGTAACGTCGGATTTATTGCAAATGGCAGAAGGTGCGGGATCTAATGTTGGAACAGGGGGGATGAAATCGAAACTGATTGCAGCCCAAACTGCATTGTCTCTTGGAGTGAAAGTATTCATCGGTTCTGGTGTGGGGAGCGAAAAACTACTAACTATCCTTGAAGGCAATGGTGATGGCACATATATTGGGAATGATGTCTTGACGACGGTAACGAAAAACAAACAGTGGATATCCCTTCATTCACAAGTATCCGGAAAAATTTTCGTTGATGAAGGTGCCGAAAGGGCTTTAGTTTCAAATGGGAGCAGTCTACTACCAGCTGGAATTTATGAAATTAAAGGAGTATTCAATAAGGGGGATGTCGTCGAGGTCTTTGGTGCAAATGGGTTATTGGGCAGGGGTGAGGTCCTTTATTCCGACGAAGAATTAAAACAGGCTATGGGCAAGCGGACAACCGAGCTTGTGATCACTTCCATAGAAGTGATCCATCGCGATAAATGGGTGAGAGCATAGGTAATCAATTTTAGAGGAAGAAAAGGGGGCATTAAAATGAGTGAAGTGACTGCGAAAGGAAAGGCAGCCAAAAAAGCCAGTTATCAGCTAATTGGATTGACTACGGAAAAGAAGAATGAGGCACTTGGAAAAATTGCTAAGCAAATTGTTAACGATAAAGATCATTTGATAAAAGAAAATCAAAAGGATCTAGAAGAAGGCAGGAAAAAAGGTTTCAGTGAGTCGATATTAGATCGAATAATGTTAAATGTTAATCGTATTGATGACATGGCAGCTGCAATTAGGCTTTTAATCGATTTAAAAGATCCAATTGGAGAAAAATTGGAGACTATCGAAAAAGAAAATGGTTTATTGATTAAAAAGTTACGAGTGCCGATCGGTGTAATCGGAATGATTTATGAAGCAAGGCCAAATGTGACCATCGATGCAGCTACATTATCCTTGAAAACGGGGAATGCGGTCCTTTTAAGAGGCAGCTCTTCAGCCAAATACTCCAATATGGCACTGATCTCTTCCATTCATAAGGCTTTAGAGAATACGGAAATTCCTGTAGAGGCTATTCAGTTAATCGAGGATACGAGTCGGGAATCCGCTAAGGAACTTTTTCACCTTAATGAGTATTTAGATGTTTTGATTCCTCGTGGTGGAAAGAATTTAATTGAAACGGTCATTAAGGAGTCCACTGTTCCCGTCCTTGAAACGGGATCAGGCAATTGCCATATCTTCATCGATCAGACAGCAGATGTCACGATGGTCGAGAAAATTGTCTTAAACGGTAAAACACAGCGACCTTCCGTATGCAATGCAATTGAGGGCCTTCTTATTCACGAAAAATGGTTTGAAGAAAATGGAAAGCTGATTTTGGAAATCCTGGATGAAAAGGGTATTGAAATATATGGAGACGAAATGGTTTGCAGCGCTTTTCCAAGAGCGAAAAAGGCAACGGAGGATGATTGGTCAACAGAGTACCTAGCATTAAAAATCAGCGTGAAAATTGTAAACGGTGTATCGGATGCAATTGAACACATTAACCGATACGGTTCCAAGCATTCTGAAGCAATCCTAACGGGAGATGAACAAAACGCTTCCGTATTTTTGAATAAAGTAGATGCGGCAGCAGTTTATCACAATGCTTCCACCCGTTTTACCGATGGTTTTGAATTCGGTTATGGTGCAGAAATCGGCATTTCCACACAAAAGCTCCATGCACGTGGACCAATGGGTTTACCGGCCTTAACATCAAGCAAGTATTACATTTATGGTCAGGGGCAAACCAGGGAGTGAAATTCATTTTTCCATCGTAGGTTATTAAAACTCAATTAAGGGTATTGTAGAATACATTACTTTTAAAGGAGCAGATACCATGGACAATAGGTTTATAGCAATATATGAGAATGAAAATGAAGCAACTTCAGCAGTCGAAAATTTAAAGGAACAAGGATATACATCCGATCAAATATCAGTAGTTGCCAAAAAAATTGATAAATTACCAAATGAAGCCGAGGAAGTCAGCCCAACAAAGCCTGATGGATTCGTAGCAGGGGCAGCGGCCGGCGGAGCTGTCGGTTTGACAGGCTTACTTATTGGAATGAGTGCATTGGCAATACCTGGAATCGGTCCGATTTTGGCAGCAGGCCCGATTTTCGCCACTCTTGGCGGAGCCGCTGCCGGGGCAGCTTCAGGAGCAGGCGGATTGAGGAAGCCATTATTGAATATTGGACTGGAGGAAGCTGAAGTCGATCGATATGTGGAAGATATCAAGTCCGGAAAAATCCTTGTCATTGCAGATCCCGTTTTAAGTAAATGAATTTCGTAAGAAAAATCCCCTTATGACCTCTCATAAGGGGATTTATTTTGTCCTTCTTTATTCATTATGGAAAGATTTATTCTTCCTTTGTTGTTCTTCCGCAAGAAACTCCAAAAAGACATTCATTGCAGATAGCGGCTGCTCATTTACCTTTTTATAGTAATTACTTTTCCTGGCATCGGTTAAGTAGTTGCTTTCTTTCATTCTCTCCAGCATATGCTTCTGGCTCATTTTCATTATTTCTTTTTGGTTGTGTTTGTTTTCCTTTAAAAGGGCAAATCCTATAGCACCCACTAATGCATATATTGCAAGAGCAATTTTAGAGATTGGGTATGAGTCGTTTTTAAATAAAAGAAAAAATAGATTTATGATGGAAAACCCTATCATTACGGTTGAAAAAAAACTGTATTTCATATTTTTCTTCAATAATGGGGACAGTTTTGATTGAAGTTTTTCGATTTCGGATTGCATGAAACGCGGTATATTATTTATCTTTATATTCATTGTTTCCTCCTTAATATGCATTCTTGAAATATGAAATTTGTATTGGTTACCTTTTGTTTCATTTCATGGTCGGTACGGTATATTTTACACGAATTTTTTAAGGAATCAGGAAAAGGAACCTAATTGTCTATATCTTATCGCTTAGAAACTGATTTGTCATTTATTATACTTCAATATTAAGGAATCAATCTGGGGATAAAGTAAAAAAGAAGAAAGATAAAAAGCTCCTTGAATATGATTTTCCTAAACTCAAAAAAAGATGCCTTGCTATTATTAAAAAAATTTGTTAATATCATAAAATAACTTATTGACCGTTTTGTTCAATTGGTCAGTTCGGGGTGATATATGTCAATTGACAGGAAAAAGTTAATATTAGAAGCTGCGACAAAGTCTTTTTCACTCTTTGGTTATAAAGCTACAACAATGGAACAAGTAGCCAAAATTGCAAATGTCGGAAAAGGGACCATCTATACCTTTTATGCCAATAAAGAGCAATTGTTTAAAGAGATTGTGTTACGAATGATTGAAGAAATGAAAAATGAGGCTGAGCAGTCAATTAAACCAAACTTAACCTTTTATGAAAACCTGCATAGTGCACTATATCGAATCTTAGAATTCAGAAAGGAGCATCAATTATCACTGAAGCTATTTCAGGAAGAAAAAGAAATGGGAACGCCAGCCGTTTTACAAATGTTAAATGAAATGGAAATAGCGATTATTTCTTATATTAAGGAAAAAATTAAATTAGCTATCGAAAAGAAAGATATTTCTCCATGTAATCCTGAAATAACAGCTTTTATCATGTTGAAGATTTATTTAGCACTTATATTCGACCGGGAAAGAAATCATAAACCACTTGAAAAAGAAGAAATAGCAGAACTATTTCAGTTATATTTGTTTAACGGATTGGCTGTCACTCATGATAGTCCTTATTATTTGTAAAAAAATGACCAAATGGACTAAATGGTCAATCATACTTAGGGGGAAATTCTTTGAAATCTAGTTTAATAAAACAGGAGTTACTTGGCCTGTTTAAAAATAAAAAACTGCTTATTCCGATTATCGCAATTCTGTTTATTCCTATTTTGTATAGTGGCATGTTCTTATGGGCTTTTTGGGATCCATATGATCGTCTTGAAGATTTACCAGTTGCCATTGTTAATAATGACTCCGGTGCTGAGTTAGAGGGAGAAGAAATAAAACTAGGAGATGAATTTGTAGAAAAACTGAAGAAAAGTAAGGACTTTAATTTTCAGTTTGTTGATCGTAAAACAGGCTACAAAAACTTAGAGGATCAAAAATATTATTTACTAGTAGAAGTTCCAGATAATTTTTCAAAAAACGCGACGACGTTAATGGATGAAAAGCCGAAAAAACTTGAATTAAAGTATGTTCCAAATGAAAGCTTTAACTTCTTATCAGCTCAAATAGGAGAAACAGCAGTTCAAAAAATCCAAATGGCTCTTGCAGAAAAAGTAACTGAGACATATGCAGAGACCATGTTTGACATCATTACTGAAATGGGCGAAGGGTTTCAGTCAACGGATGAAGCAGCTGGGAAACTGAAAGATGGAATCCTGGACGTTGATAATGGTGCAAAAACTTTAGAAGAAAAATTAACATCATTAGCTGAGAAACAAGTTGAATTTACAGGTGGTACCAAGAAAGTTCAGGATGGTACCGTTGAGTTACAAAAAGGAGCAAAAACTCTTGCTGATGGTTTAGGTCAGTTATCTAACGCTCAAAAACAATTGATTGACGGAGCGAAAAAGGCAGAAGATGGGGCAGGAAGCCTTCAAGCTGGTATTGAAAAAACTCATACTGGCATTGGTACAGTTGAAGAAAAGATGAATGAACTTGTTTCAGGTACGGAAAAAATCCATGATGGAAGTAAGCAACTGACAGGTTCCTTGCAACAGTTAGAGTCAGGTTCAAATAGCTTAGCTGATGGAGCATCAGGATTGAAAGAAGGTGTATCGACTCTTCAATCGACCTTAGACCCATATTTGGGGGCTTTACCAAAAGAACAGCAAGATGCCTTGAAGCAAGCATTTGATAATTTATCAGCTGGCGCTACAAAGCTTGAATCAGGGAATAAAGAGCTTGCTAATTCTGCCGGTCAGATTCAAGCAGGTGCCTCTAGCCTTTCTGAAAATATTTCGACCCTGAATAGTGGCCAAAAAGCACTTCAAACAGGTGTCTCTCAATTAAATGAAGGAGCAGGTCAATTAGAAACAGGGGCTGCTCAATTAAAAGAAGGTCAATCTCAATTAAGAGTAGGTCTAGTAACATTCGGTGAGAAATTATCAGAAGCAGCAACCGGTAGCCAAAACCTCGCTTCAGGTTCAGCGACACTTGCAGATGGAGTCAATCAGCTTACAGCAGGATCGGCAGCATTAGCAGATGGATCTAGTCAATTAGCGGATGGTTCTAGTAAAATTGTAAGTGGAACAAGTAAGTTGGCGGAAGGGTCGACAGAGTTTAAGGATAAAATCAATAAAGCGGCTAAAGATTCAGCAGATATTAATGCTAGTGAAGAAACGTATAACATGGTTGCAGAACCTGTTAAGGTTGAAAAAGAAAGCATCAATAAAGTTCCGAACTATGGAACTGGTTTTGCTCCTTACTTCCTATCATTAGGTTTGTTTGTAGGTGCATTATTGCTCTCAATTGTCTTTCCATTAAGAGAGCCGATTGGAATTCCGAAAAACGGGTTCACTTGGTTCTTAAGTAAATTTGGCATTATTGCTGCAGTAGGTATTATCCAAGCAATTATAGCCTCAGGATTAACATTAGTACTGCTTGATATGGAAGTGAAAAGTGTACCGTTATTCGTAATGTTCTCGATTATAACGAGTTTGGTATTCATTACATTGATTCAGTTGCTTGTAACAACATTGGGAGATCCAGGTCGTTTCATCGCGATTGTTATCTTGATCTTACAATTAACGACAAGTGCTGGAACATTCCCACTTGAATTAATACCAGAACCATTACAAATATTCAATAATTGGTTACCGATGACCTTCTCAGTTAGAGGGTTTAAAGAGGTTATATCAAGTGGTAACTTTGGTTTGATGTGGCAAAACGTCTATGTTTTACTTGGCTTTACAATTAGCTTTATGATATTGACATTACTTTACTTTGTCGTTAAGCATAAGAAAAGCTATTCAGGAGTAAGCGAAACTACAGAAAATTAAACACAAACAAAAGAACGATTCCTCTTAAAGGAATCGTTCTTTTTGCGTGCAGCAGTAGATGAATAAAGTCTATATTTAGGTCAAATATTTGAGATTCGTACACTTTAATCATGAAAAAATCTGTATTTAGTAAATTTTCATTGTTAATAAATCTCCGAATCTTTACCTATCTTTTAATCTTGTGCTCTCACTAGCTTTTTAACAAGTTAATGAATATTACGTAGAAAACAAGTGAAGTAAATAACCATTTCAATTTATATTGACAAACCCTTTATTGGCTTGAATAAATGTCCCTTTGTTTATTTCCCCCCCAATTCCAGCAAGAACAAATCTTGACGCTAAACAGTGGAAGGAATAATAGTTTTAATTTTCACCAATTCCGTTAAGGAGATATTAGACTCCAACCGGTCTAAAGGAGGAGCTGTCACTTTAGGCGATAATTTGCACTTATTTTAAGTGCTATTTTGCATATGTAACTTTAAAACCCAGCTAACCTTCATAAGAGAAGATTAGCTGGGTTTTTTCACTTTTACTGTTTTTCTATATATCGATAAATCGTTGTTCGAGATACACCCCATTTCGCTGCGACGTCTTTAATTGGTGTACCATTTTCAATTAGTGACTTCATCATTTCAATATCTTTCGGTCCAAATTTTTCAGGACGTCCACCAAGACGACCACGTGCTCTAGCTGCAGCTCGTCCGGCAGCCGAACGTTCCTCAATTAAATTACGTTCAAATTCCGCAAATGCCGCAAACAGATGAAACATCAATTGGCCTGTGGCATTACTTTTGTCCATTGTTAAATTTTCTTGTAGACTGTGGAAGCCTACACCACGTTCATTTAAGCTATTCACAATTTGAATTAAATCTTGCATATTGCGTCCTAATCGATCCAATCGCCAAACAACAATCGTATCGCCTTCACGTGCATACTGAAGTGCTTCCTCTAAACCAAGACGCTGTCTTTTTGCTCCACTCATTTTATCGTGAAAAATTTTGGAACAGCCATATTGCGTAAGAGCGTCCATCTGTAAATCTAAATTTTGTAATCCCGTCGACACACGTGCATATCCA
>NZ_JBHZPF010000018.1:0-77468 GCF_042787975.1 Peribacillus sp. YIM B13482 | reverse complement strand
TGCAAAAACAGAAGAAGATTTTAATGGTTTGAAGGAAATTGGCAAAATTATTGCTTCCATTAGAGATGAATTGGTACGAAGGACAATTCCTGGCATAACGACCAAAGAACTTGATGATATAGCCGGAGAACTTTTAGAAAAAGCAGGTGCAGTGTCAGCTCCAAAAGGTGTATATGATTTTCCTGGCTATACCTGCATTAGTCTTAATGAAGAAGTGGCACATGGTATTCCGGGTCATCGGGTTATTCATGAAGGGGATTTAGTAAATATAGATGTATCTGCTTCAAAGAACGGTTATTTTGCAGATACAGGAATCTCATTTGTGGTAGGAGAAGGAGAAGAAGTATTAACGAAAATATGCGACGTTGCTAAAAAGGCATTTGAAGCAGGTCTTAAGAAAGCAAAACCCGGTTCTAAAAAAAGTAGAATCGGAAAAGCAGTATTCGAAACAGCGAGACAACATGGATTCACTGTTATCAAAAACCTTACAGGACATGGTGTTGGACGTAGAATACACGAAGCACCTGACCATATTTGTAATTATTATGATCCATGGGACAATGAAATATTAAAGGAAGGGATGGTTATCGCATTCGAACCATTTATCTCAACCTTTGAAGAAGAAGTGCTCCAAAAAGAAGACGGTTGGACCTATGCTACAGAAAAAAGCTATGTAGCTCAATTGGAACATACTATTATCCTTACTAAAGATGGTCCGATTATTGTCACACTTTAATTCAAGCGAGGATTCGATGGGTGTATCCCACATCAACCCACTTAAATAAGGGAGTTGCTTTGGCAGCTCTTTTTCTTATGAGCTAAAGGGGCAGGATAGTTGAAGAAGAAACAATTTGAATAGTAGATAAAAAACAACCCAATAACCATAAATCGGGTTGTTTTTTTTGTTGACACAAGACTTATCCTAATGTTAGGGTAAAAAAGTACTAAGTTTAGGATAAATAATATTAGGCTAAAGGGAGAGAAAATAAATGACTGTTTTATCAATTATTCTTCAAAGCATATTAGGATTAGGATTCCTAATGTTTGGATTTATGAAGTTCGGTTCAAAGCAAATGGTGGATGAATTTGGGCGTTATGGGTATCCAGGAGGTTTTAGGATATTTACAGGTCTGGTCGAAGTTATTGGAGCAGTACTAGTTATCTCAGGTATTTGGAATGATAAGTTAGCTGCGTGGGGTGGTTTATTTATTGTTGGGACAATGCTTGGGGCAATTTTCACACACATCAAAATTAAAGATTCTGTAAGCAAAATGATGATGCCGATTGTTTTATTAATTCTTGGATTAATTGTATTACTTATAAATTTTGGCTCATTGCTTTAATTATTAACATAAAGGAGGAATGAGAATGGATATTAAAATTATTAAACCACAGGATATCAGGCGTTTGGGCAGTTTGATGGCGGTAAAATAATAGAACAAAAACCCATTGGCTTTTCTGGAGAAGGGTCACTAATAAATAGGCTAGGACCATTATTTTACTGGGCATGGGCAAAATCTGAGGGCGAAGGTGGTATTGGTTTTCATCCTCATCAAGGTTTTGAGATATTAAGCTACAACATTAAGGGGAGAGGTCGTCACCAAGATACGCTTGGTACGATTAGTGAAGTAGGTGCTGGTGGTGTTCAGGTGATGCAAACCGGCTCAGGTGTGCAACATGCCGAATCTCTTCTTGAGCCGTCAGAAGGGTTTCAAATTTGGTTCGAGCCGCACTTAAGCAAAGCCATAAAGCGAACACCCGCTTACTCAAAATACGTGCATGAAGATTTCCCAATCACTTCGGAAAACGGTGTAATGATTAAGACGATATTAGGTGAACATTCACCAATCAATCTCGTGACAGATGCCAAAATGTACGATGTTGAACTTGGAAATGGTGCAACCTATAATTATGCTCTTTCACCTAATCGGGCACTAGCTGGTTTAGCTCTTAGAGGTAATGGCGGTGTTATTGATGAATTGGAGGTTTCATTTGATAATAAGGATTTCATCATTATTCAATCAGAGAAAGTTGAAAGCTTTACCATTCAGCCTAAAGGTGAAGAATTTCGGATGCTGCTAATAGAAATTCCAGTTGAAGTTGATTATCCTTTATACAGAAAACCAAGATAGCCTAAATTGAATTTTAAAAATTATTGTAATAGGAGGTTCGGTGAATGTATCAAGGAGATGAACAAAGTCAGTTGGATTTGAGGTTGTTACGTGTTTGGCTGAAAGCTTCCCAAGCTGTTTCTGAAAACGTACTGAAAGATATTGAAAGTCATAATATTAGTAGGGAAAATTTTATGATTCTTGAATTGCTTTACAGTAAAGGTCCGCATCCGGTCCAAAAGATCAGTGAGACGTTCTCTATTCCAAGTGGAAGTATCACCTATGTCGTAGATAAGTTAGAAAAGAAAGGGTTTGTAGAAAGACAACCAAACCCTAATGATAGAAGGGCTTCTAATGTCGTCATAACGGAAGAAGGAAAAGCACTTTTTGACAAGATTTTCCCAAAACACGTTGCAACAATCTCAGAAAATGTTTCATTCATTACTAACGAAGAGAAAGAACAATTAATTTATTTATTAAAGAAAATAGGAATAGGGGCACAAAGTTTATAAGACCCATTACTAACTAAAGGTTCTCTTGAGGATCTTTAATTTTAATAAAAAAAATACGAGCGAAATTTAATTCACTCGTATTTTTTTAAAACGATAGCTGCATTATGACCTCCAAAACCGAATGAATTGGATAGACCAATACTTATTTCCACTTTACGAGCAACACCTGGTACATAATCTAAATCACATAATGAATCAGGCTTTTCTAAGTTGATGGTTGGAGGAATAATTCCTTCCTTTAAACTTTTTGCCAAGGCAATTGCTTCCACGCCTCCTGCTGCTCCTAACATGTGACCAAGCATAGATTTATTAGCTGTTATTGGGATTTGATAAGCTTTTGATTCAAATAGTTTTTTAATGGCCAGTGTTTCAGATCGATCTCCCACTTCTGTACTTGTTGCATGAGCGCTAATAACATCAATCTCTTCAGGAGAAACTTTTGCATTTTTCAAAGCCATTTTCATTGCAAGATAGGCTCCTTTACCTTCTGGGTGTGTAGCTACCATATGATAGGCATCAGAACTCGCACCATACCCAATGACTTCCGCATAAATTTTTGCATCTCTTTGTAAAGCGTGAGACAAAGATTCCAAGATTAAAATTCCTGCTCCTTCTGACATGACAAACCCATCTCGATTTACATCAAAAGGACGGCTAGCCTTAGCTGGATTATCATTTCTCGTTGATAATGCTGTAGCATTACCAAAACTAGCTAAAGATAAATCTGTTATAGCTGCCTCTGCTCCTCCTGCAAAAACGGCATCTGCTTCTCCAAAGCGAATAAGTCTGAATGCCTCACCAATAGCTGTATTTCCGATCGCACAAGCAGAAACAGGTGACATAGTAGGTCCCATTGCGTTCCACTTGATACTAATTTGGGCTGCGGCAGCATTTGAAATCATGGCAGGTACCAGGGTTGGACTAACTCGTCTTGGACCTTTTTCTCGAAGAGTATCCACATTATCAATCAATGTTTCAATTCCTCCTATCCCCGAACCAACATATACGCCAAGTCTTTCAAGATTGATATCATCAATATCTAAATTAGAATCAGTCCAGGCTTGTTCAGCAGCAGCCAAAGCAAATTGAGAAAAGCGATCTAGACGTCGGGCTTCATTTTTTCCTAAAATATCATCTGCATTAAAATCACGAATAATTCCTGCAATTTTTGCTTTATGATTGCTTACGTCGAATGTATCAATAGAGGAAATGCCCGATTTCCCTTCAGTCAGATTTCTCCAAAATTTATCTACGCTGTTTCCAATAGGAGAGACTACTCCCATTCCGGTAATAACGACTCTTTCCATTTTTCATCACTCCAAATGAATAGTATAGTTGTATTATACTTCGGGATTATCCTATTACAAGTGAGTGTTTATCCTGGTATAATAACTACTAAGTTAAATGTTATGATGGAGGTTTTAGAAATGGATGATAAAAACAGACTTGAAGCTTTGTCTTCATTTTTAAAAACGAAGCGATCCCAAATAAAGCCTGAATCTATCGGTATACCTGCTGGTACACGGAGAAGAACACCTGGCTTACGAAGAGAAGAAGTTGCACATTTGGCTGGAGTTAGTACTACTTGGTATACGTGGCTGGAGCAAGGTCGGGATATAAAGGTCTCTACAAGCGTATTGGATTGCATATCTACAGCTCTTCAATTAAATAATGATGAACGAGAGTATCTATATGATTTAGCTTTAGAAGTGAAATCACCCATTATTGATCGAAAGAAGGATCAGCCAAAACTTAGTCCTTCTTTGGAAAGAATTTTAGCTGAGTTGATGTACTGTCCTACTATCATTACAGATCGACATTGTCATATTGTAGGCTGGAACAATGCTGCAGCACATGTATTTTTAGATTTTGAACAACTCCCGGATGATCAACGAAATTTGATCCATCTAGTATTTACAAGAAAAGAATTAAAAGCATTAGCTGTGAATTGGGAGCATTTTGTTAAGGGGTTTCTTTCCATTTTCCGTGCCTATTATGGTCACTACTTAGGTGATGAATGGTATAACCTATTTATTAAAGAAATGAGTAATTCTCACCCGGAATTTCAGTCTTTATGGCAAGAAAGTCAAGTGAGTAAAGCTCCAGAAATGATGATTGAATTTAGACATGCTAAAGCCGGAAAGATGTTGTTTAATTTAACTTCTCTTAAAGTCCAGGGGGACATGGACTTAAGGTGCAGTATCTATACACCAGTTGATGGAACAGCTACAGAAGATAAATTAAAACGATTAATGAAGAAAATCTCCATTGAAAGCTCATAAACCAGCAAATTTACTGTGCCGAAAAATGCCAACTAAGGTGTTTTTTCTTCTTAAGCTAACGGGGGTAGCTTAAGATCGGAACTGTCTTTAAGGCAGTTTTTTTTATGGAACTAAAGGGGAAGGTTATAAAGTTACCCAGTAGGAAGACCCCCACACAATAAGATTTGAAAAGTTGATTTTGGAACTTAAATATCCCGAGCAGACTTTTGGAACGAAATTGGACAGAACAGAGTGGCCGACTATAGGCTGCTCTTTTTTTTGATCTCATTTTTCGGAAAGCTTGTATGAAGATGTACGAGCAAATTAAAAATGCTTTGACCTGTCTACACCCACCTCATTTTGTTTTGGGTGAACAAGTTAGAAAGAGCGGATTGCTTGAACTTGGAAAAAATGTAGATTATCCTCCTGAAGTTACACATGGTCATCTACAAGAAGCTGTCCATTTTGCGGAGGCTGCAGCAAATATGGATCGTCAATTCAGTCAGTTCAATAATATGGGGATGGACACCTTCTTGAGAGGGTGTCTTTTTTATTTGAAAATAAATGTTGAGTTTCTTTACTCAGCGCGTTGATTTAGTAATCTAGCAATTACATTCAACGTTATTTTAATAGAATTATGGTCCTACTATTAAGAACCTTCCTATCTTTGGCGAATATCTTATAATTACAAGGAGGTTTTTTTAAATGGCGGATTTATACGCAAATTTTGCAGAGCTACAAGCTAATGAAACATACGGTATAGACTATTCTATTACTGTACAAAAACATCCGACTAGTGATATTACGGTGTTTACACCACATGGTGGAGGTATTGAGGTTGGCACATCAGAAGCGGTAATTGCGTCCGCAAAAGACATTGCTAATCTATACCTGTTAGAAGGTTTAAAATCTAGCAACAATGACACCCTTCATATTACCAGTGCCAACTTCGATGAGCCTCAAGCCGTGCAACTGATTACATCTAAAGCGCGAGCAATCTCCCTTCACGGATATTATGACCCAGATAACCAAACCATTCTATTAGGCGGTTTAGATACAGAATGGCGTGATATTTTTTTAAAAAAATTTACCAGAGCAGGTTTTAACACCGTTATCGCCAACTCCACGACAGGATATCAAGGAATCGAACCAACCAATATCGTGAATAGATGCTCTTCAGGTGCCGGAGTCCAGTTAGAACTTAGCACCGCCTTACGTAAAGCCTTTTTCCAAAACGGTGATTGGTCCATAGCAAACCGCATAAACACTACAAAGACCTTTGATAAGTTTATCCAAGTCATCCGTAGTGTTATCTACTAAGTAAGCCCTGCTTGGACAGTTCAGCAAAGCCATATCCAGTGTTTTTTCTCCAATTGTATAAATTATCTATAATATTTGATTGAATTTTAAACGTGCTTAATTAAGTTGATAGTCTAAAAGATTCGTTTTGCTTGTTTGAAGTTTGTATTTCTACCCAAAGACTTACATTAGATTTAGAAGGATAGTAAAAACCTTCTAAACCCTCTATAAAATCCTCTAGGATTTCAAATGTTTTAGGAGCTGTTCCTGATGCAGTAAATTCTCACCAGATACTGCAACAAGGTACTTAAAAAGCCCTAATGCAGGATTTCAATTTGAAACAAATACCTCAGTTTTAGTTCCACCGGAATTCATATGGTCAAGTACCTTGCTACGTGCTAGTAAAACTGCTGAAATTTTTTATCCAATGCTATCAAATGTCGAGTAGCATTCTTAGACGAGTTAGGAGAGGTGTAAGATATGGAGAGTAAATTTGATTTTACGTTACGAGCTCAAAATGTACTTTCCTATATTAGAGAAAACAGTGCAAATTATAAAAGAATTGCTGTTGTTTCCCATGGAGGCATGATTACAAAATTGATTGAAGGTTTTCTTTAATTACCACCCGAAATTAATGATGTGTGGTTCAATTCTAATAATACAGGTACATCTTCTTGAGTATACCGAACATCCATATAAAACTTATTAGATTTTTAAACAGTGCCACGCATTTGAATTAACTTATGGGCGCGCTAATAACCACTTTTCTTTGATTTTTAAGTAAAGGGAGCCCAATTTCTAGAAACTGGGCTTTTATTAGGGATATCGATAACGTGGTAAACCCACATTTTCCTTTAACCCTACTAGGATTATTCATTTTCCAAATTTGTAAGTATAAAAAGGCAGCCACCTTACATAATGGCTAATTTTGCAACTTATTAATTTATCGCGAAGTAAGCTTTATAACTGAATCGATAATTTCATCCCAGTCTTCACTATGAATCTCATGTCCTGATCCATCAAGGGTCACTAATTCAGCATGAGGGATGGCTTTTGCAAGAGCAAGCCCGTGCTCGTACGGCAAGGCTGGATCTTCTGTGCCATGAATGATGAGGGCAGGTACGGATATCTGACCCATTCTATCAAAATATTCATCTCCGCCAGCAAGGATGGCATGATTAAATCTGCTTGGTAGCTGTTTGGCGCGGTCCGCCTCTCTTTTTGCCAGTTTATACATTCTTTCCTGCTCATAAGGTTTGGAACCGGCTAAAGTTTTCCATCCATCTGCAAGAAAAGCGATAGCCGCCTCCCTATTTGACCAATCCATGGAAGCACTCTTTGCATGGTGATCCAATATGCTCTGGTCCATTGGAGGCAGTTTTTCCATTACAGTCCCGAACACACTTGATGCAATTAACGTAAGCGTGTTTACGCGTTCCGGATATCTCAAGGCAAGAATCTGGCCGATCATACCGCCTAGCGACATTCCGACGATAGAAGCCCGCTCTATGGAATAAGCATCCAGGACACCCGCGGCATCGTCAGCCATGTCCGTTATTGTATAGTTGGAGGTACCCGGTTCATAAATGACCGATCGTCCGAGATCCCGATGATCGTACCGAATGACAAACCTCCCCGAATCAGCTAGGCGGAGACAGAAGTCCTCATCCCACCAGTCTAATGAAGACATTGCCCCCATGATCAAAAGCACAGCAGGGTCCTTTGGGTTTCCAAAACTTTCTGTACATATATCCACGTTATTTATTTTCAGTATCTGTTCACTCATGTTCTTTACCTCCGTATTAAATATTATCTAATAGCCGTTACTATGGCGAAGATCAATAAATACTTCCCGGAGCATATGATTGGCCTGCCCCTTAATTATCGCAGTCTAACCCACTTAATAATCATGACAAGGCCTCCTTTTGTATTTGTAAAATGGGAAATATCCCTATATTACTGTAACATGTGCGAATTCTTTATACCACCAAATTTTTCCACAATTCCATGAAGACAGAAAAGCCCGAATAAAGAGCACCTTTTTGGTGTCGTTTTATTCGGGCTATATTTCGTTTGTAGATGCATTTTCGACTTATTGTGCTGTATATCCGCCATCTAACACGACTGCCTGGCCTGTGATGCCCCGTGCTTTGTCGCTTGCGAGGAAAATGGCGTAGTCGGCAATTTCACTTACATCAAGTAAGCGGTTTTGTGGGACAAGTGGATAGATGACCTCTTCCAAAACGCTTTCTAATGGTACTTGTCTTGTTTTCGCCAGATCCTCCAGTTGACCGCGGACGAGTGGTGTGTCTACGTATCCCGGGCAAAGGGCATTGACGGTTATGCCAAAAGAGGCGCTTTCCAAGGCGGCGACTTTCGTTAATCCGATTACACCGTGTTTTGCACTATTGTATGCTGCTTTGTTGGCAAATCCAATCAGACCGTTAATGGAAGAGATGTTGATGATTCTGCCGAAGCCTTGTTCTTTCATGATCGGCAAAACGTTCTTAATTGAAATGAATGGGGCGGTCAGCATGATTTTGATCATCAGTTCGAATTTTTCAGTTGGAAACTCTTCAATTGGGGCAACATGCTGAAGGCCGGCGTTATTGATGAAAATGTCTATTCGTCCGTATTTGTCTTTAGCTTGTTTGATTAGCTGGATAATATCTTCTTCACTTGTTACGTCTGCCTTTAGGCCGATAACTTCCAAGCCTTTGTTCCTTAGGTCTAAAGCAGCTTTTTCAACTGTGTTTTGATCAAGGTCAGACAAAACGACCTTTGCGCCATTTTCAGCGAATATCTTTCCAATCTCAAAACCGATTCCTCTAGCAGATCCGGTAATTATCGCCACTTTATCTTTAACCATATTACATTCCTCCAATAAAAAATGTAATGGTCCAGGTCTGTCATTTTATATAGTAAGCAGGGAATATTTCACAAGGTAAGCTCAATCGGAAATATAAAGGGAAGGTTATAAAAATATGGTTTAGGTTAATGAGTAAGAGTCTATCATGATTTTCTGGATAAAAAAAGAATTTTATTTCCCCTTATCGTTGGCATAAATATTGCATATATAAAAAGGTGAGTAAATACAGGTAATTGAAACGGAAAGGGGAAGCTGGATGATTAAAAAAGTTGCCATTATCGGTTCAGGTGTAATGGGAAGTGGGATCGCACAGTCATTTGCAGTAAGCGGGTATCTGGTGACCATTAACGATATAAAGGAAGAGTTGCTATATCATGCCCAAAATCGAATTTCTGAGAATCTATCACTGCTCATTGAGGAAGGGGTTTTGACTGATCAGGAAAAGCAAGCCGCTTTAGCGAATATTACATACAGTGTAGATTTGAAAGGGGCAGTAAGGGATGCTGATTTTATCATTGAGGCCATTCCGGAAGTCATCGAGCTGAAGTTAAATCTATATGAGCAAATGGAGGAAATGATCAAACCGGATGCCATTGTTGCTTCAAATACATCGACCTTTCCGATTTCTCAATTGATGGGGAAGGCCTCATTTGCGGACAGAATGGTCATCACGCATTTCTTTAATCCTGGCCATTTGGTTCCATTGGTTGAAATTGTTCAGCATGACGAAACAAAGCCGGAAATCGTCAAGGCAACAATGGATTTAATGCGTAAAATCGGCAAGTCTCCGATTCTCTTGAAAAAAGAAATAGCAGGATTCATTGCCAATCGTCTCCAGACTGCCTTGATGCGGGAAGCCTTTTATCTATTAAAAGAGGGCGTTGCCGATGCTGAGGATATCGATACAGCGATAACGGCTGGACCAGGTTTTCGATGGGCATTTACTGGGCCGATCGAGATTGCTGATTTTGGCGGACTGGATACATGGCAGCGCGTTTTCGATAATGTTTCACCAGTATTGGATCAGAGTAAGGAAGCCCCTGATATGATTCGTGATTTGGTTGCTAAGGGAAAGCTTGGGATGAAGTCGGGAGAAGGGATTTTTACGTATGAAGAATCTACTGTTTCCCAGAAAATCAATGAGAGGGACCGTCATTTTATTAAACTGGGAAAATTAAAAATGGAGAAGGAGGAAGTATTATGAGAGAAGTAGTGATTGTAGGGGCAGCAAGAACACCAGTTGGTGCGTTTGGGGGCAGTCTTGCCAATGTTTCAGCGGTTGAATTGGGAGTTGTTGCAGCAAAGGAAGCGATTAAGCGGGCAAATATCTCGGCTGATATGATCGATGAGGTATTGATTGGGAATATTCTATCTGCTGGTTTAGGGCAAAATGTGGCACGTCAGGTTGCGATTCATGCAGGGATTCCGGAAACAACGCCGGCCATGGCCATTAATAAGCTTTGCGGATCTGGCCTCCGTACGGTAATAATGGGAGCACAATTCATTGCCCTTGGTGATGCTGATGTGATTCTCGCCGGGGGGATTGAAAGCATGAGCAATGCTCCGTATTTACTTCCAAATTATCGTTTTGGACAGAAAATGGGTAATGCCGAAGCAGTCGATTCCATGACATATGACGCCTTAACGGATGTTTTTAATCAATATCATATGGGCGTGACTGCGGAGAATATCGCCGAGCAGTGGGAAATCAGCCGTGAAAAGCAGGACGAATTTGCTTTAGAGAGCCAAAGAAAGGCTGAAAAGGCACAGCTTGAAGGACGATTTGCAGATGAAATTGTACCTGTTGAATATAAACGCAGAGGAAAGACGATCTTGGTGGACCAAGATGAACACCCGCGTCATGGGCTGACGATTGACCAGCTAGCGAAGCTGCGTCCTGCTTTTAAGGAAAATGGAACGGTTACGGCAGGAAATGCATCCGGAATCAATGATGGGGGTGCGATGTTAGTCCTAATGTCTAAGGAAAAAGCGGACGAGCTAGGACTGGAAACGTTAGCAACAATTAAGTCATATGCAAACGCTGCGCTTGATCCGAAAATCATGGGTTACGGTCCAGTGCCTGCGACAAGAAAAGCTTTGGCAAAAGCTGGATTGACAATAGATGATATTGATTTGATGGAAGTGAACGAGGCCTTTGCGGCACAGTCACTCGCTGTGCTTAAGGACCTTGAACTGAAACCGGAGAAAGTGAATGTAAATGGCGGGGCGATTGCTCTGGGTCATCCTGTAGGTGCTTCCGGTGCCCGGATTTTAGTGACTTTATTGTATGAAATGAAACTTAGGGATGCAAAAATAGGCCTTGCTACCTTATGTATCGGTGGCGGACAGGGAACTGCGCTGATTGTGGAACGGTAATGACTTGGCCCCATTTTCCTATGATATAATGGAGGAAACTTCAGACGGGTTAAGGAGAATAGGAATGGTCAGCGATAATAAAACTGTTCAATTCGAATTAGTGAAAGCGATATTGGAAGAATTGCCTTTTGGTGTTTTGGTAATGAAAAACGAAACAGAAATCGTTCTCTGCAATCGCGTATTATCCGAGGCTTTTGCGGAGAATCAATTTGATCTGCAAATAAATTTGATTTTAGAAAAAAACCTTGTACCAGCCGTAAATACTCCGATTCGTTTGAACGGTAATAATGGGATTATCAGAAAAGCAATCGTTCAAATGGGTGATGAGGAATATCAGATTTATCTCCTATTGTTTACAAATAATAAAAGTGATTTTCTTAATGTCGATAATCATGAAGAACTGCTGTTTAAGGATATTATCGAATTTGCCTATGACGGCTTGGTGATGGTCGATACGGAAGGGTATGTCCAAATGCTGAGCCACGCTTATGCGGATTTTCTTGGCGTCGAACAGGAAAGCTCAATAGGGAAACATGTAACGGAGGTCATTGAAAACACCCGTATGCATGTGGTCGCCAAAACCGGCAAGCAAGAGGTCGCTGAATTACAGAAAATTAAAGATAATTATATAATTGCGACCCGCTCCCCGATAAGGAAACAAGGGAAATTGATAGGGGCGGTCGGTAAGATTCTTTTTAAGAATGTCGGGCAATTTACCGCTCTTTCCAAACGGATAAATTCACTAGAAGTTGAGCTGAAAAAGTACAAAGGCGATTTTCGCGAGAGGAATAAGGCCTCATATACGTTTGATCATCTGATGGGGAGAAGTCCTGCTTTCATGGAAGTAAAAGGTCAAGCCAAAATTGCCGCTAAAAGCGACTCAAATGTGTTGATTTTGGGCGAAAGCGGAACAGGGAAGGAGCTGTTTGCCCATTCCATCCATAATGACAGCAGAAGGGCCATGGGTGTATTTGTCAAAGTGAACTGTGCGGCCATCCCGGCAGAGCTGCTGGAGTCAGAACTATTCGGCTATGAAGAGGGTTCTTTCACTGGTGCAAAAAAAGGCGGAAAAGCAGGTAAGTTCGAAGCGGCTGAAGGCGGAACGATTTTTCTCGATGAAATCGGTGAGCTGCCACTGCATATGCAGGTGAAGCTGCTCCGTGTTTTACAAGAAAAAGAGATTGAGAGGGTCGGTTCGACGGGAAGCATTCCGATTGATGTACGGGTAATCGCTGCAACAAACCGTAATCTGGAGGAAATGGTCTCGAAAGGGGAATTCCGACTTGATATGTATTACCGGCTGAAGGTCTTACAAATCCAGGTTCCTTCCTTGAGGGAGCGACCAGAGGACATTGAAATACTGGTAAATCATTTTGTTGAAAAGTACCAGAACCTCATGAAAAAACGCGTAACGGGGATGAGTGATCAAGCATTACGGCTGCTTCGCCTTTATAAATGGCCGGGTAATATTCGTGAGCTGGAGAATATCATTGAACGTGCAATGAATATTGTTGAAGAAGGGGAAATGATACGTTCCAAGCAACTCCCTAAAGAAATAACGGGTCATAAAGAGTCAGTTTCAATCCGCACTTTAGCTGAAGTGATGGATGAAACCGAACGGGCTGCAATCGTTTCATGTTTGGAAATGACTTCTGGTAATAAATCAGAAACGGCAAAGAGACTCGGTGTAAGCCGAACAACACTGTATGAAAAAATGAATAAATTTGGTTTATGACTGTTGAAAAGTATCCTTTTGCCAAAGGATACTATCTAAATTTTTAATAAAGTAGATTGGAACGAGTGTGCGAGACTCCTGCGGGAAAGCAAGTGCCTTACGTTCCACGTAACGTTCAATTTATACAAACCCTAAAATAACCGTAGACAAACTCAAGTATTATCGAGTTTATCTACAATCTGAAGTGCCCTTTAGCCAAAGGGCACTTTTTAATACTTTTTAACCACCTCTTAAGAATAGACACACATTTGTGACTATTTTACTCTAGTGATATGTGAGTGTGTCAAGAAATCCGTACATAAAATGAGAGGAAATTTAAATGTTGTAAGAAAAGGCTTACACTTTTTTGAAGTTTATACTTATGTGTATTGAAACCTTGACAGTTTTAACGGATTTAAGCTTTTAAAAGGGAAATAAAATGTTTGAAAAGGCTTTAAAAGTTGAGGTTTTTCCATTTAATTTAAGTTGGCACAAGAATTGCTTGATTACTTTAGTGAATGGCCTATCTGTCATTTTATATGGTGTTACCACGTAAAATGAAAAGGGATTTAGTAATTCAACAGATTGTTGAAAGCGTTCTCAATAATTGGGAAGCACTTAGTAAGATCATTCAGCTTGACTTGGGGAAGGCAGGCTTGGATGGTAAAAGCGGAAAAATTAAAAATGTGGAATTTAGGAGATTAATGTTTCTACTAATAGGCTTCCGAAATAATTTTGGGGCAAGGGGAGAAAAGAAAAGGGGGAATAGTATTGGTGATTCAAATTTTAGCCATCGTTGTGGCGCTGGGACTTTTAATCTTTTTAGCCTACCGGGGCTATCCGGTCATTATCATAGCGCCGCTTGTTACGTTATTGGCGGTCATTTTATCTGGTGGTCATTTGCTGCCGAGTTATACAGAGACATATATGACGTTTGCTGCTAACTATATAAAAGCGTTTTTTCCGATATTTTTACTAGGGGCGGTATTTGGAAAAGTCATGGAAATGAGCGGTGCAGCAGCATCCATTGCCAAGACCATCGTAAAATCACTAGGCTCAAAGCAGGCCATTCTTGCTGTAGTGCTGGCCTGTTCGGCGCTTACATATGGCGGGGTTTCACTGTTTGTAGTGGCATTCGCCGTTTATCCATTTGCAGCGGCAATTTTTAAAGAAGCAGACATTCCAAAGAGATTATTGCCAGGAACGATAGCATTAGGCGCTTTCACTTATACGATGGATGCTCTTCCTGGAACACCTCAGATTCAAAATATCATTCCAACGAATTATTTCGGAACAGATACCTATGCTGCTCCGTTAATGGGGATTATTGGCGCGATCATGGTATTCACTGGAGGAATGCTCTGGTTAGAACGTCGCCGCAGGCAAGCGGTGGCAAATGGTGAAGGCTACGGGGAAGGACATATTAATGAACCAGAAAGTGCAGAACAGCAAAACCTGCCTAACTTTTGGCTGTCCATCGTACCGCTCATCCTTGTCGTCGCGTTTAATTTTGCCTTCAGCCGCAGTGCCATTTCGGTTAAGCACTGGTATGATGCATCGATGCTGAAGGAAACTTTCAACATTGCCGATGTAAGCACAGTCACTTCATCCTGGTCTTTGATTGTTGCATTGACAATCGGTATTATTGCAGCGATGCTTCTGAATGTTGGACGTATCAAGGTCAAATTGGCAAGTGGATTAACAGCTGCGGCAATGGGGTCATTGCTTGCCATATTCAATACTGCATCTGAAGTTGGTTTTGGGAATGTGGTGAAAACACTTCCTGGATTCTCGGTCATTCAAAACTGGGTGTTCGATGCAAGCGGTAATCCGCTCGTATCTGAAGCAATCGCCGTCAATGTGCTGGCGGGGATTACCGGATCTGCATCCGGTGGACTTTCGATTGCGTTAGAAGTAATGGGAAGTCACTATTTGCAGGTGGCCCAAAGTGTCGGAATCACCCCGGAAATGCTTCATCGAATTGCATCGATGGCATCTGGCGGGATGGATACGCTGCCGCATAATGGTGCCGTCATTACCTTGCTTGCTATTACTGGACTGACACATCGTCAATCTTACAAGGATATCTTTGCGATTACGGTTTTGAAAACAGTGACCGTGTTCATCATAGCTTTTGCAACTTCACTGTTTATTTAATAGAATAGTATTAAGAATGGAGATGATGGAAAATGAGTAAATTATTAACATCTTTTGATAGCGCTATTCAACAAATCGAGGATGGAGCAACCATTATCGTTGGCGGGTTCGGATTAAGCGGAATACCAGAAAAACTAATCATTGCTTTGCGTAACAAAGGTGTAAAGGATTTGACGATTGTCAGCAACAATTGTGGAGTCGACGATTGGGGGCTGGGTCTTTTGCTTGAAAATAAACAAATCAAAAAAATGATCGCTTCTTATGTAGGGGAAAATAAGTTATTTGAACAGCAATTCTTAAGTGGCGAACTGGAGGTCGAGCTAGTTCCCCAAGGAACGCTGGCCGAGCGCTTAAGAGCGGGCGGAGCGGGAATTCCTGCCTTTTATACAGCTACAGGAGTAGGAACGGAAGTCGCAAAAGGTAAAGAACATAAAGAGTTTGATGGCCGCACATACATTATGGAAAAAGGAATAGTCGGAGATTTTGCCTTTGTAAAAGCCTGGAAAGCAGATCATTTCGGTAATCTTGTATATCGAAAAACGGCAAGGAATTTTAACCCTGTCGTTGCCACAGCAGGGAAAGTCACGCTTGTCGAAGTGGAGGAGCTCGTGGACACTGGAGAGCTCGATCCGGATGAAATTCATACTTCAGGGGTTTATGTACAGAAAGTGCTTGTAGGAAATGACTATGAAAAACGAATTGAAAGACTTACAACCGCTAACGCATAAAAAGGAGGAGTATTCGAATGACTAGACAACTGATTTTAGAACGGGCCGTTAAAGAAATCCAAGATGGTATGTGTGTGAATTTAGGGATTGGAATGCCGACCTTGATTGCCAACATGATTCCAAATGACTTTAATGTTATGCTTCAATCGGAAAATGGTTTACTGGGAATCGGGCCTTATCCGCAAAAGGATGAAGTCGATCCGGACCTGATTAATGCTGGAAAAGAAACAGTGACGGCAAAATCAGGGGCATCATTTTTTGATAGCGCTGAATCGTTCGCGATGATCCGCGGCGGCCACATCGATCTAGCCATTTTAGGCGGGATGGAAGTTTCCGAGAATGGGGACTTAGCAAACTGGATGATTCCAGGGAAGATGGTAAAAGGAATGGGCGGAGCGATGGACCTCGTCCAAGGCGCAAAACGAATTGTTGTCATTATGGACCATGTGAACAAGCATGGGGAATCCAAAGTGAAAAAGAATTGTACATTGCCATTGACAGGAGAAAAGGTCGTCCATTGCCTGATTACCGAACTGGCTGTTTTTCAATTTACAGAAGCTGGCATGGAATTGATTGAATTGCAAAATGGCATCACACTTGATGAAGTGAAAAGTAAAACAGAGGCTGACTTTACAATAAGCCCCTCTATTGAAATTAGAGCATAAGTTAAAGAGATTAATAAAATAATTCATTATTAGGCTACTTTCATTCGCAAACGGGCGAACGGAAGCAGTCTATTTTTTTGTGGTATTTTAGGGGGAATTCCCTTTCTATAGTGAGGAAACAACAGGCGGCGAAAGGGTATCTGAATTTTTAAAATAAAGTTGATTGGAACAGAAGGTACGAGACTCCTGCGGGAAAAGCGCTTCCAAGGGAGACCCCGCGTTAGGGCCGCCCGCGGAAAGAGAGTGCCCTACGTTCCAATCAACATTCATATTTTAACAAACCCTCAAAAAAAAACATTCACAGGTTTTATTACTTTTTATATGGATGAAATCATTATTAGCTTGAAGTAATTTGCGACAAATCCTGCCGAATAAATGGCTAGCCGAGACCCCACAGACGCTTGTCAGACAGTCGGCGGAAAGGGAGCGGATTTCTGAAATCGACTGGAACGTTTGTTAAATAACCTATTACTTCCATTCTCTAATAAATGAGAACAAAATTTCCCAACCATGCTACTTTTCCATTAAAAAGGCTTATATAAAGTCTGAAAGGGAACGGCTTACGGAACTTAATAGGGGGGATTACATTGACGGTGGCATTACGAACGTTATTGGATCGATCAGTGAAAAAGATGGGCAAAGGGATGAATCCTGTTGTGAAGGCTTCAGCATTGGAAATGATTGAACGTGCTTATAATGAAGGGATTTATGTACAGATAAGTGCGGGTTATCGTTCTTTGGAAGAACAAGCTTCGCTTTACGGTCAAGGACGGGTTTATATTTACAATGGAAAAAACTATAGTAATCTAGCTAAGCCCATTGTGACAAACGCTAAGCCAGGCCAATCCTATCATAATTATGGACTGGCTATTGATTTCTTCATTGTGAGTGATGATGGCAAGAAAGCGATATGGACAGTGAACTCAAAATGGCAGCGTGTGGCTGCCATAGGTAAAGAGTTAGGATTTATCTGGGGCGGGGATTGGACTTCATTCAGGGATTATCCCCACTTGGAGATGACGGGCGGGTTATCCTATAAACAGTTACAAGCAGGAAAAAAACCTCTTATTACTTCTCCAAAGACCAGCAAAGGTGATGGCCATATAATTTCCATACAAAAAACGATAAATAGCCGATATAAAACGGCTATTGCCGTAGATGGCGTTTATGGTCCCAAAACCCGCTCGGCCCTTATAAAAGGTTTACAAGCGGAACTGAATAAGCAATTCAATAAAAAGCTAGTTGTCGATGGAAAATGGGGACCTAAAACCAAGACTGCGGTCGTCACTATAAAAAAAGGAGCTAGCTGCAATATCACATGGATCCTGCAGGCAGCACTTTATATGGAAGGGTTTGACCCCGGTCCCCTTGATGCAATATTCGGGGAAAATACCGAGATGGCATTATATAAATACCAAAAGGCAAAAAAGATTACTGCAGATAAGCAAGCAGGTAAAGAAACATGGAATGGATTGTTTGCTTGATAGCGAATGAGAACAGTATTGTGTAAATTTTGTATGAATGAAAAGATGGTAGAAGTCTATTGTTTATTCGAGAGATTTTTTTAGTTTTCCTTTAAATATTAATTTAATTTTTGAGCAAATAAAAGAGACTACTTATTGTGGCCCAAACCGTAAAAAAACATGGTCTGAACCTTAGAGTGGGATCTGAACTTTTTCTTAATATAGGTGATTCTCACTTTTTTTCGATTGGACATGGGTTTTGCCAAGTTTTCTACTTTCTTGTGATTACTGACAACTAAAGCCTGCAGGGACAATTTGTTTATCCCCGAAGGGTCATCTCAGAGCCATAAGCCGCATTAAATGAAAAGCAATGAGTTTCTTTCGCTCATATTTAGAACTATAATTTACGCCAATATACATTTTGTACCGCAATCCAAAGTCTATTTCTTTAACTCATCACTTTTCCTTTTCGACGGTGTAATTCATATCAAAAAGACCATGTATCCACTAAATAATAATTAGAGAAAAAAATAATATCGATATATAAGTTATAAATTTTTCTATTTGAATGTAGACAACCATTAATATGAGTTAATTTGGCTTTGACTTCAAATACTTCTCAAAGTAATTGCCTATATTATTAATTTTTTTGAAAATTGAAATGTTAATTTTTTCATCAAAAGGTATTTACATCCCATTATATTAGGTCTATTGTATTATTTATTAGATAATTAAAAGGACTTAAGGGGCTGTTTAATGAAAAAAGTTATTCTAATCTTTATTTCATTTGGTATTTTTGTAGGAGTTTTCTATTTTAGTATTTCAAGATATTCCAAGGAAGAACTTGTTCTGCATAAGGTTCAAAAGGATGAGTGGGACAAAAAACAACATATCCCATGGGGGATAAATATAGTAGGTAATTCTAGAAGTGGCGATGTAGATAAAAAAATAAAAGTTGCTATTTTAGATAGTGGGATTAATAAGAATCATAAAGATTTGGAAGGGAAGGTAGTAAAAGAATTTAGTTCTATAGGACCATCTTTCTCTTATGAAGATAATTTAGGGCACGGTACAGCAATTGCAGGTATTATAACAGCGAATGACAACAAATTTGGTGTTATTGGAGTTACACAAAGTGTTGAGGTTTATTCAGCTAAGGTAATTAAAGATGATGGGAAAATTGATAAAAAAGACTTCATTAATGGCCTTGAATGGGCGATCACTCAGAATGTGGACGTAATTAATTTGAGCCTTGGATTTCAATCTGACTTTCCAGAATTAAGAAGCTTAATAGCTGATGCCTTAAATAAGGGAGTTATCCTCATCGCTGCAAGTGGAAACACTTATGGTTTAAATGCTCAATTCCCTGCTAGATATGATGATGTCATCTCTGTAGGAATGATTAACGAAGAAAAAAAATCTACAAAGTTTTCAGCTATCGGTAAAATTGATTTCGTTGGTCCCGGAGAAAATATTTTGTCTCTTAATAATATTGGTGGATACTCATATAACGAAGGTTCGTCTTATTCAACTGCTTATGTAACAGGAGTAGTTGCGGAATATCTTTCGAGACAAAATCTTACTAAGGATAAGAGTATCCACTTAAAAGTGTATGAATATTTAAAAAAGTCATCCCTAAAGGTGAATGGTGATAAAAATACTGTGGGATATGGTTTGCCCACTATACAAAACATGTAAGGAGATTTTATATGAATAAGAAGAGTTTAAATAAAATTATCATCTTATTAGTATTTTCAATGATTGTTAGCCTACTTCCGGTTAATCACCCAAAAGCAGAAGAGCACTTACTGAAAACTTCTGTAAAAGAGAATGTAATTGGAGAGGCACTAGAAGATGAGTTATCCGAAGAGAACATTTCAGTGGAAAACTTTGAAATAACTACGGATGGACTTGTTTTGGAAACTTCATTAGAAAATGCAGAAGGGCAAACTTCTAAAGTAACTGTCGAAGTAGAACCAGGTGCAGACCATATATCATTATTTACGGAAGAATTAAATGAAACTGGTGATAAGGTCTTAAAGGAATATACAGCAAATATTGAGGATATTAAATACGAAGAGGAAAGTGAAGAATTGGAAGCAATTATTGAAGATGTTGAAACTGGAAAACTTTTCAACTATAATTCTGAAGAAGGCGTACCGTCATTGGTTTTCTTAATACCAATTGGACTCGCTATGTCACCTGCTGTTCTAACTGCTTTGTTTCATACAGGTGCTATGATAATTGTTGGTGGAACAGCCTTTGTAATTGCTACTCAAGCCAAAAAATCCAAGAGTTATTATCATTTTGCTGCAAGTGTTAAAAAGGGTGGAGTATATATTGGTAAGGGCTTATCAAAGTCTCAGGCAGTTGCTAGAATAAAGTCGAAGAATGATACGTGGTCTACTTCTAGTAATCAAGCAAAAGGTGTTGCGTCTTCGGCTAATAAGAATGGAAAACCAATAAATGAGGTTGACAAACTTAATGGTAAACCTAAAAAAGGTTATTACTGGCATTGGCACCCTTATAAGCGAGCTCCGAAAGCTCATGCTTTTTACGGTGGACCCGTCAAATAAACGCAGGGGGTAAACAATGAACAATTACGAAAAGTTATATAAACAATACCTATATAGGCAAGATGAATTATCGTTAACTAAGGAACAAGTCGTTGACCGTATTTTTTCTAAATTTAAAGCCAGAGAATTTTCAAAAAAAGAAGTACTAGATTTAGTCAATGATGACCAATTAGAATACTCTAAGATTTTCACGTGTCTTGTTATAGATGATCCATCGGTGTTAAATAAACTGTTTTCAAACGAAGAAAGACGATACCACAAGGAACAAGTCCTGGATAATCACAAAAATCCGATTAATGAGAAAAAAATAAAAAAAATCGAATGGGATTACAACCATTTACTATTAGATGAACAAGAAGGTAGAAGAATCGATATATTCTTCGAAAGCAAAGATGGCAAATACATTTCGGAGTTTATTGTAAGAGACCAGTGTGAGAAATTGAATGGTTATTTAAATGCGTTGATTGTAGGTTCACTTATTCAAAGGGGCGTCGCAGAGTATCCAACTGACATTTCAGATGAGTATTTTCAATATTACTTAAAAAATTTAGAACAATTTGGATTCTTGAATTAATAATTATCGTGTTTACTTAATTAATAACTCAAGCGTTTTCCAAGAAATCAAACAAAAAAGAGCTAAAAAGATATTTAAATGCCCAGTCTCCCTTATTTATAGAGAGAGTGGGCTTTTGTCACTCTATTGAATGGACTTCTATGTTTGTAATTAAAAATTTTGACAAACTTTTAACTGGTTGAGTTTAATTCAATACAATCCAAATTTCTTTCATTTACTACTATCCTAAGGGTAATGGGGCCATTGTCAGATAAGTTCCAAGCACCAATCATTGCAACGCATAAAGCTCCCTGGAGGGTATTCGAATTCACATTCGGAGGTAAGCTTGAAGTCAAGCTTGCGACAAATTGCATTTGACGCTTCATTATGGATTGAGGGGAATGCGTGAATGTACTTGTATTTTCGTTCGGCTTTTATTTTCTCTATCAGTGCCTTCACTGCATGGGAAGCAATCCCTTTTCCCTGAAATGAAGGGAGGACACTCCAACCGATTTCGTACACATTTTCATCGTTCCACACTGTTTGCCAGTAGCCAACGGAACCGGCTGCCTCTGCCTCTGGAAACGAGTTGATGCTAAACATGCATCCCTTCTCCCCAATCTGCAGATACCGTTGATGGCGTTTCAGGATTTGTTCATTACCTTCAGGTCCGCCAAGATATTCCATCATTTCTGGGGCATTTAGTTGAAAAAGTAATTCCAGGTCTTTATCTTCCCACGGTTTAATTTCTATTTTCGTTTCTTTTCTTCGTTCTGAAATCTGAATCACCCCTATATTTTATATTTTCTTATATAACCTTCTTGGCTTAATGCGAGATTCCTTTTTTTGACCTTATTATTCTATTGCCTTTATGTTGAAGTTTTAATCTTATAAGAATAAAGGGATGAATGCTTCCCATTAAATGCTATAATTTACAGGTGATTCTATCAAATGACAGAGAACGGAGATGAAGAAATGAAATCTTCAGTAAATCAGTTTTCCACTCAATTTGAATGGATATTGAATGTGATTAATGTGGGCGTCCATATCGTGAATAAGGATGGGGATACGGTATTCTATAATGAAATGATGGCACATATTGACGGGCTTGATCGTGAACAGGTGCTGGGGGAGAATATTTTTCAGCTTTATCCTTCATTGACTGATGAATCCAGTACGCTGCATGTAGCATTGGAAAAAGGCGATGAAACGATTGAGTCCATTCAGACATATGTCAATTTAAAGGAGAAAAAAATAACGTCCATCAATAGTACGTATCCTTTGTATGAGGATGGTGTAATTATTGGGGCAGTGGAAATCGCAAAGGATATTACGAAGGTCATGAATATGTACGACCAAATTGTCGATTTGCGTTCCCAGCTGGCCGAGACCCATAAGAAAAATAAGTTTTCTGAAGGGACGGCGACCTATCATTTTAGTGATTTGATCGGTACTAGCCCTGCTTTTCAGCAAGCCATATCATTGGCGAAAAAAGCGGCCCGTACACATTCCCCAGTCATGATTTATGGACCTACAGGGACAGGGAAAGAATTGGTCGCTCAAAGTATACATAATGTAAGTGCTCATAGAAATCAGCCTTTCATCGCGCAAAATTGTGCGGCTGTACCAAAGGAATTGATGGAGGGGCTTCTGTTCGGCACGACGAAAGGGGCTTTTACCGGAGCAATGGATCGTATGGGCATTTTTGAACAGGCAAATGGCGGGACCCTTTTCCTTGATGAGCTGAATAGCCTCGACCTCGGTCTGCAGGCAAAATTGCTGCGGGTGCTTCAGGAAGGCGAGGTGCGCCGTGTTGGGGGTTCGAAGGAGCAAAAGGTTAATTTGAAGATCATTGCTGCGATGAACATTTCTCCAGAAGAGGCGTTGGAGCGGGGAATCATTCGCTCGGATTTATTTTTTCGCCTGAATGTTGTGACGATCCAAATGCCTTCACTTCTGGAGCGTAAAACGGATATTCCGGAAATCGTCAATCACTTTATTCAAAAATTCAACAAATCATTTTTTACGGAAGTGCGCGGGATCAGTCATAAGGCGATGCAGCGGCTTCTTCAATATCCATGGCCCGGGAACATTCGTGAACTGGGACATGCCATCGAGTTAACCTTTAATGTCATGGACGCAGGGGAAGATATGATTGATGAACATCATCTTCCTGCCTATCTTTTTCCTTCTGGAAATTACGCTGCATCAAATGCGCAGAACCATCCTACCCCATTGAAAAATAAGATTGATTTACCTGTCGTTCTTGAAGAAATGGAAAGGGAAATGATCATCAATATGTTTGAGAAATATAACGGGAATATCAGCAAAACGGCTGAAGCCCTCAATATTAAAAGACAGGGACTGCAATATAAGTTAAATAAGTATGGCATTGAAAAAGTTTATTCGGCAGGATCGAAGGAATCGAAATAAATTGAGATTTTTTGAAAACGCTGTCACTTCCTTAAAGATGATGTACCTTGAAGAGGGCTCTCGTGTGTCGAGGCCCTCATTTTTTGAATTTTCTGCTTAGTGCAAATAATCTGGCTGCAAAAAATTATGCGTAATGAAAAATATCTTGCGGTTTTAAGGTAGGTTTACCCCCTTTTACTTACGTTTTCCTTGATTTGAATGTTGGCATCATTCTTGCGAGTATATATTTATAAGTTCTTAGAATAAGGGGAGGTAATTTTAAATGAATTTGATGGGAATTGATGTAAAAAATAAAGAATACCTTGGTGGACGCAGGCATTATAATGATATCGAATTGTGGAAGGACGTAACGGAAGAGCAGTGGAATGATTGGATCTGGCAATTGACCAATACGATTAAAACACTGGATGATTTGAAAAAGGTCGTCAATTTGACACCGGATGAAGAGGAAGGAGTCCGGATTTCGACTCAAACGATTCCATTGAACATTACGCCTTATTATGCATCTTTGATGAATCCTGATGATCCTCGCTGTCCTATTCGTTTACAGTCGGTACCGCTTTCGGCAGAAATGAACAAGACTAGATATGATTTGGAGGATCCGCTGCATGAGGATGAGGATTCCCCTGTTCCAGGATTGACACATCGTTATCCGGATCGCGTTCTATTCCTTGTGACGAACCAATGCTCCATGTACTGCCGGTATTGTACACGACGCCGTTTTTCAGGTCAGGTAGGCATGGGTGTTCCCAAGAAGCAGCTGGATGGGGCGATTGAATATATCCGGAATACCCCGGAAGTAAGGGACGTGTTGATCTCTGGAGGAGACGGCCTGTTGATCAATGATAAGATCCTTGAATACGTATTGAGTAACTTACGTGCCATCCCGCATGTGGAAATCATTCGGATCGGCACACGTGCACCGGTCGTTTTCCCGCAGAGGATTACAGAAAATTTATGCAATATTCTGAAGAAATACCATCCGATTTGGTTAAATACACATTTCAATCATTCACTTGAACTGACGGATGAAGCGAAAAAAGCATGTGACATGCTGTCGATGGCAGGGGTGCCGCTTGGTAATCAGGCTGTTATCCTGGCTGGTATCAACGATAGTGTACATATCATGAAAAAGCTTATGCATGACTGTGTTAAAGCAAGGGTAAGGCCTTATTACATTTATCAATGTGATCTATCTGAAGGGATCGGGCATTTCAGGGCGCCGGTTTCAAAAGGACTGGAAATCATTGAAGCGCTGCGCGGCCATACATCAGGATATGCGGTGCCAACCTTTGTGGTGGATGCACCTGGCGGAGGCGGAAAGATTGCCTTGACTCCGAATTACCTGCTTTCTCAAAGTCCGGATAAAGTCGTTTTACGGAACTTTGAAGGAGTGATCACAAGTTATCCGGAGCCGAAGAATTATGTTGCCGGCAGTGCGGATGCTTACTTTGATGAAGTGTATGGTACTGAGGACAGGAAAGAAGCTGTCGGGATTTCCGCTCTCATGACGGACGAGAAATTCAACTTGGTGCCAGAGGGCCTTCGCCGTCTTGATAAGAGAAAAGCGTATGAAAGCACTGGTGAACATGCATCATTGAAGGATCGCCGTGATAAACGGGACGAAATGAAGGAAAAATTAAGGAAAGCCCAAGAAAAAAAGAACGCCTTGGTCGGAAGCGGCTCGGTGAATTCTGAAGGCAAGGGGGAATAAAGATGGATTGCCTCTGGTGTAATGCCCCTAACGTAGAAGAAAGCGAAAAGAAGGATTGTTACTGGATCATGCCTGATGGGAAACGCTCAATAAGGGTCCTTCAAGTTCCAGCCTTGAACTGTCCGGAATGTGGAATCTATGTGTCTGATTCGATGAATCAAAAGGTTGATGAAGCCTTATCCATATATGATGTGAGTGAATACCCTGATGAGTTTACGTATGATCAGCTTCTTCAGGCACCCGTTAAGAAATTATTCAATTGGAAATAGAATGCCGGGAGAAGCGGATGATATGCATCTCTTCTCCCGAATTCTTTAAATAAGGGGGATACATAATGCCTGTTCAAAAACTGCCTTTTTTCACCCAGGTGGAGACTGGGGAATGTTATACGATGGAGCTCTATCATGATCATTCCAATCAGCGCTTGCGCATGGATGATTATCGGGGAGATATCAAAAAAGCAATTGCTCGGGCGCTTGTCATCGCAAAGGAGCAGGGCTTTACTAAAGTGATACTTAAAGCCAGGAATGAAGATTTATCTGTGGCATTGGGTCAAGGATTCATGCTGGAAGGAATATTGAGCAGGTATTTCAAAGGGAATGATGCCTATTGCATGGCTTTCTATTTAACGGATGAAAGGCGAACAAGCGATTTTTGGATCAAGGAAGATAAAGTCATCCAAGATGTCAGTCAGATTCCTAGACTGATTGAATCCCAGCAAATGCCTGAGAATTACATCCTACGGTTTGCTACGGAGGAAGATGCACAAGAGCTGGCGAATTTATATGGTGCCATCTTTGAAACCTATCCTACACCGATGAATGATGAGCGATATATCAAGAAAGTGATGGAGGAAGGTACGATCTTCAGTGTTATCGAATATGAAGGAACCATCGTGAGCGCTGCATCCGCGGAAGTGAATGAGATGTATCATAATGCTGAATTAACAGACTGTGCAACAATCCCCCATCATCGAAAGCATGGTTTCATGAAGGTGCTCATCTCTGCATTGGAACAAGAATTGATCAGGAAAAATATATATTGTTCATATTCATTGGCACGATCATTGTCAATGGGCATGAATGCCGTCTTTCACCAGCTGGGATATGAATATGGCGGCAGATTAACGAAGAATTGCAATATTTGGGATAAGTATGAGGACATGAATATTTGGGGTAAAGATTTATCCGTCAAATAGGAGGATTGTTTCTATGGCTAAGTACACATGGGTTGATAAAGAAACCTGCATTGCGTGCGGGGCATGCGGTTCAACAGGTCCTGAAATTTATGACTATGACGATCAAGGGATCGCTTTCGTGATCTTGGACGATAATCAGGGGATTGCCGAAGTTCCGGAGATCCTGCATGATGACATGCAGGATGCAATGGAAGGCTGCCCTACAGAATCCATCCTGATTCAGGATGAACCTTTTAGCTGGTAAACTTGGTTTCTTATAATTTTTTCAAATTAGGAACTTAATTGATTAATAGAAAAAATGTACAGTGGGTACAACGTTAAAGAGGAGAGATGACATGACACGCAATCATTTGATTAAGCCTACTCTAGATCATGACTATCCCACTATCTCTCATGGGAATGGAATTTATCTTTATGATATAGATGGAAATCAGTATATAGACGGATCATCAGGTGCGGTTACAGCGAGTATCGGCCATGGTGTATTAGAGGTTGTCGAGGCAATGACGGAGCAGGCCCGCAAAGTTTCTTTTGCATATAGATCCCATTTTACGAGTGAAGCCGCTGAGGCATTAGCCAAGAAGCTAAGTGAGTTGGCTCCAGGGGATTTGAATTGGTCATTTTTCGTGAATAGTGGATCGGAAGCGACCGAAACGGCGATGAAGATAGCGATTCAACATTGGCAAGAAAAAGGATATGAGCGAAAAAATCGCATTGTCTCCAGATGGACGAGTTATCACGGGATTACGATGGGCGCTTTATCGATGTCAGGTCATGTACCAAGGAGAAAACGTTTTGTTCCGCTATTGGAGGATTTCCCTAGCATATCTGCTCCCTACTGTTATCGCTGTCCTTATAATAGTGACCCTTCCAGCTGCAAGCTTCAGTGTGCAGATGAACTGGAGACAGCCATTCAAAGGGTCGGCTCCGAGAATATCGCAGCCTTCATCGCCGAACCCATCATCGGGGCATCCGCCGGGGCTGTAACACCGCCGGATGGCTACTATCAAAGGATTAAGGAAATCTGCGAAAGCTATGACATTCTCTTTATCGCCGATGAGGTAATGACGGGAATCGGCCGGACAGGAAAAATGTTCGCGATGGAACACTGGGGAGTCACCCCGGATATCATCGCATTGGGTAAAGGAATGAGCGCGGGCTATACTCCAATGGCCGCCACAATGATTAGTGACCGTGTCATGGAGCCCATTTTAAAAGGCTCGAATTCAATCATGGCCGGCCATACATATAGTGCAAACCCTTTATCAGCGGCCGTTTCATTGGAAGTGCTTACCTACCTTGAGGGAAATGACCTGGTTCAGGCGGCTGAGGGGAAAGGTCAATACCTGTTTAAGAAGCTGCAAGGGCTGGCTAAGAAATTCGATATCATTGGCGATGTACGAGGGAAAGGGCTTCTCCTTGGACTTGAGTTTGTCTCCAATCGGATTTCAAAAACGCCATTCGACATGCAAGTCGGCCTTACTACAAGGCTTGTCAATAAGGCTTTTGCGAAGGGGTTGTTGATCTATCCTGCTGCAGGTGCGATTGAAGGAATTGCCGGTGATGCGGTTATCCTATCTCCGCCATTAGTCATTACGAATGAAGAAATCGATCGCCTCGTCAAGATACTGGAAGCTTCCCTTGAAGAGTTGCAGCATGAATTGCACTCGGAGGGTTTGATTGAGGACATGCAGGCTATTTAGGAGGAACGGTATGAAGCAGGCCATTACGAAGAATAACAAAATAGTGACAATCGAAGAAGCACTGGAGCATATTTCCGATGGCTGCACACTCATGTATGGTGGATTTGGCGGAGTGGGGACTCCCCCCACGCTCGTACAGGGTATCCTTGCCAAGGGAGTCAAGGAACTGACTTTGATTGGCAATGATACTGGATTCCCTGATATCGGCATTGGCCGGCTTGTGACTGCTGAAAGGGCAAAGAAAGTCATCGCATCACATATCGGATCCAATCCTAATGCAGGCAGGCTCATGACTGAAGGAAAGCTGCAAGTGGAATTTTCACCGCAAGGGACATTAGCTGAACGGATCCGTGCTGGCGGTGTAGGCTTAGGCGGGATTTTTGTCGATGTCGGGATTGGCACGATAGCCGAAGAAGGCAAGGACAAGATTGTTATAGAAGGAAAAGAATTTTTGGTGGAAACCGCTTTGACCTCTGAAGTCAGCATCGTCCATGCTAAAAAGGCAGATTCGCTTGGGAATTTGGTGTACGACAAGACTGCGTGTAACTTCAATCCGCTGGTAGCGATGGCTGGTGCCTTCACGATTGCGGAAGTGGAAGAAATCGTTCCTGTAGGCGAATTGGATCCTGAGTGCATTGCCACACCAGGCATTTATGTAGATATGGTGATTCCGACAAAAGGGGTGAATTGGAAATGGGCATGGCAGTAGATGTACGAAATCGCATCGCGAAACGCGCCGCCAAGGAAATCCATGACGGCTTGATCGTCAATTTAGGCATCGGCATCCCTACCTTGGTGGCCGACCATATACCTCAAGATATCCATGTGCTGTTCCATGCGGAAAATGGGGTTCTCGGTACAGGTCCAAGTCCGGATCCGGGGAAAGAAGATCCTGCTCTCTGTAACGCAGGAGGGTTCCCGATCACCACTGTAATGGGAGCTTCATATTTTGACAGTGCAACAGCATTTGGAATGATCAGGAAAGGATACATCGACATCACCATCCTTGGAGCCTTGGAAGTCAGTGAAAAGGGGGACTTGGCGAATTGGATCGTCCCAGGTAAGCGGGTACCGGGGATGGGCGGGGCGATGGAGCTTGCCCAGAAGGCCAAAAAGGTGATCGTCTTGATGAATCACGTGAATAAGCAGGGTGAATCGAAGATATTGAAGACATGTACGCTTCCATTGACGGCAAGGCAGAGTGTGGATTTGATCATTACGGATATGGCTGTCATGGAAGTTACGGAAGAGGGTTTGGTACTGAAGGAAGTCATGGCGCCATATACGGTGGATGATGTGATAAGGAATACAGAGGCGACGCTGAAAATCGAGGCTACTGTAAACAGCATTGAATAGGTAAGAGGAGGAAAAAAGCATGAATGAGGTTGTCATCGTTGCTGGGGCGCGAACTGCAGTTGGATCCTTTGGTAAATCACTCCGGAATGTTAATGCTACCGAATTGGGCCGTCAAGTATTGGAAGGTCTAATGGAGAATTACGGGTTAAGTAAAGAAAAGGTCAATGAAGTGATTTTCGGGCATGGCTATGTCCATGGAGGCGGCCTTAACTCGGCCCGAATTTCGTCGCAGATGGCAAATTTCCCGTACAGTGTCCCAGGGCACGTTGTAATCAAAGCATGTGGATCAGGTTTAAAGGCCATTACCAACGCTGCTTTAACTATCGCTGCTGGTCAAGAGGACGTAATCATTGCCGGCGGAGTGGAGAGCATGAGCAATGTGCCTTATATCGTGAAAAATAGATGGGGCGGTAAATTTGGAAACGTAACGATGGAGGATGCTCTGCTGGCAGATGGATTAATATGTTCCTTGGGAAATGAGCATATGGGAATAACAGCCGAGCGCCTGGCTGAAAAATACGGCATCCGTCGTGAAGAACAGGATCAATTTGCTTATCAAAGCCACAAGAAGGCTTGGAAAGCTATGGAAGAGGGTCGCTTTGAGCGAGAAATTATTCCGCTCAAAATCAAGGATCGAAAAGGTCTTCAAATCTTTAACCATGACGAAGGGGTACGCGAGGACATTCATCTGAATCAGCTAGCCAGTCTTCCAGCAGTATTCAAAAATGAAGGAACCATTACAGCAGGAAATGCCTGTCCCATGAATGATGGAGCGGCAGCTTTACTATTAATGTCCAAACAGCAAGCAGAAAAAGAGGGATTAAAACCGCTCTTGAAAATCAAGGCTTTCGCCAGTGCAGGTGTTGAACCTGGAGTTATGGGGATTGGACCTGTACCAGCGACTCGAAAGGCATTGGAAAAAGCAGGTCTATCGTTAGAGGATATCGGACTGATTGAACTTAATGAAGCCTTTGCTGCCCAAGCACTTGCAGTGATCAAGGAGTTAGATTTGAATCCGGATATCGTCAATGTCAATGGAGGGGCAATTGCACTTGGTCACCCTGTAGGAGCAACAGGTGCAAAATTAACAGTCACACTGATGCATGAAATGTTGCGTTCACAAGTTAAGTACGGAATGGTAACGTTGTGTATGGCAGGTGGAATGGGACTTTCAGTAATCTATCAGAATATGTGTAAATAAGGAGGATAAAAGTGCCGGATATAAAAAAACGGATAAACCAATGGATCAAGGATCATCGGGAAGAAGGAACAGACCTATTGCAAAAAATGGTACAAGCCCCGAGTACGCAAGGAAATGAAGCAGGGGCACAAGCCATTGTCGCCCAGAAGCTTCAGGAAATGGGTTTGCAGATCGATAGTTGGGAACCTGACGGCGGCGAGCTGAAAAAGCATTCTTATTTCTATTCTCCACGCAGTGATTTTTCAAACAGCCCCAATGTGGTAGGTATCATGAAAGGGACTGGAGGCGGCCGTTCCATCATTTTGAACGGACACATCGATGTGGTTCCGGATGGGGACCGGGAGCAGTGGGACGACGACCCATATAGTGGAGCCATTAAGAATGGAAGAATGTTTGGTCGCGGTGTAACCGATATGAAAGGTGGAAATGTATCGCTGATCCTTGCGATGCAGGCATTGAAGGAAAATGGCATCCAATTAAAAGGAGATGTCATTTTTCAAAGTGTGATTGAAGAAGAAAGCGGCGGGGCCGGAACATTAGCGGCCGTCCTGAGGGGATATAAAGCAGATGCTGCCCTTATTCCTGAACCGACGAATATGAGGATTTTTCCGAAACAGCAGGGTTCGATGTGGTTCCGGGTCCATGTTAAAGGGCGGTCAGCCCATGGCGGAACAAGGTATGAAGGCGTTAGTGCCATTGAAAAAAGCATGACCGTCATCAATCATATTCGTGCCTTGGAAGAAAAGCGAAATGCACGTATCAGTGATCCGCTTTATCAAAACACGCCTATTCCGATTCCAATCAATCTAGGTGTCATTGAAGGTGGTAATTGGCCGTCATCCGTTCCAGACCTTGTGAAAATCGAAGGGAGGATGGGCGTTGCGCCGGAGGAAACGATGGAGCAGGCGAAGGAAGAAATGGCCGACTGGTTATTGCAGCTGAAAGAAGTGGACGAATGGTTCAAGGAAAATCCGCCCGTATTGGAATGGTTCGGGGCACGTTGGGTTCCAGGGGCAATTGATGTGGAACATGAACTGATGAATGCGCTTGTCCATCAATTTCGTCGGGTTGCAGGACAGGACCCGGTAATCGAGGCCTCTCCGTGGGGAACGGATGGGGGATTGCTGACACATGTCGGTGAAACGCCTGCAATCGTGTTCGGGCCTGGAGTAACCGAGGTTGCCCACTATCCAAATGAATACATCCTACTCGACAATGTGTTCTCGGCAGCGGAGATCATCGCCCTTACTTTAATTCAATGGTGTGGAATGGACATTGAGCAGGATGAGGTTATTCCGGCTGGGAATAGGCTGACGATACCAGGCAATGGAAATTAAACCAGATACTAGCATAGTCAGTAAAGCCTGAAATATCATGTTATCCCTTAGTTCGAATATAGTCTTCCGAAAAAGCGATTGTTGGAGACTATATAAATCTTTTAACTTTAATAGAAAATGAGGTAGGAACCATATGGACATGAATCTCATTGATAATCAAGAACCGACAGTTAAAAGGAAACTGAAAGCAAGGCATATGACCATGATTGCCATAGGCGGTTCAATCGGAACCGGATTATTCCTGGCAAGCGGGGCAACCATCCAAAGCGCAGGGCCCGGTGGTGCCCTCGCTGCATATGCATGCATTGGGATCATGGTTTATTTCCTTATGACAAGCTTAGGGGAAATGGCGACATATATGCCTGTATCGGGATCATTTTCGACCTACGCCACACGCTTTGTAGATCCCGCATTCGGCTTTGCACTTGGCTGGAATTATTGGTTTAACTGGGCAGTCACCCTTGCCGTGGAAATAGCTGCAGCAGCCATCATCATGAAATTCTGGTTCCCTGATGTACCGAGCCTTATATGGAGTGCATTATTTCTAGGAATCGTCTTCACCCTCAACGCCCTATCCATTAAAAGCTATGGTGAATCTGAATATTGGTTTGCTTTAATAAAAGTCGTGGCCATCATTTTCTTTATCATTATTGGATTATTGACCATCTTAGGGGTTTTTGGCGGAAAGGTGATCGGGTTCGAAAATTTCACCATGGGTGAGGCACCATTCAAGGGAGGGTTTTTATCGATCATCAGCATCTTTCTAATAGCCGGCTTTTCCTTTCAAGGCACGGAACTGGTTGGTATTGCTGCCGGTGAAAGTGAGAATCCCGAAAAAAATGTCCCGAATGCGATCCGCCAAGTATTTTGGCGCATCCTATTGTTTTACATCGGGGCCATCCTGATACTCGGCCTGTTAATTCCTTATACAAGTCCAAGTTTGCTGAACGGGGATGTGGAAAATGTTTCTGTAAGCCCTTTCACGCTTGTTTTTGAACGCGCAGGATTTGCATTCGCGGCATCCGTCATGAATGCTGTCGTATTGACTTCCTTACTATCCGCAGGGAACTCGGGGCTTTATGCTTCAACGCGGATGTTATGGTCGATGGCGAAAGATAATCAAGCTCCCAAATTCCTTGCTAAAGTCAACCACAGGGGAATCCCGATGAATGCTTTGATTCTTACGGCATTAATTGGCGGGCTCGCCTTCTTGACCTCCATTTTTGGGGATCATGTATTTACATGGCTATTAAACGCATCGGGGCTAACCGGCTTTATCGCCTGGATTGGAATAGCCATAAGCCATTATCGCTTTAGACGCGCCTACGTCGCACAGGGCGGTGACATAAACGAATTGAAATATAAAGCAAAATGGTTTCCATTCGGTCCGATTCTTTCATTCGTCCTTTGCATGGGTGTCATTGCAGGGCAGAACTATGAAGCATTCCTAAGCGGCAGCATCGACTGGTATGGCGTCGCTGTCTCCTATATCGGACTGCCGCTATTCCTGGCGATTTGGCTAGGATACAAGATTTATCATAAGACCAAATTAATTTCATTAAAAGATTGTCAATTTGACAAATCAGATGTGGCTTGATATGAATGAAAAAACCTGAGACCCCTTGGAGGACTCAGGTTTTTTTCATGAAGATTTGTATCGAAACCCAATTATATCTTCGAAAAACGGAATATATCTGCGAAAATCGAATTATATCTCTGAAACGGCAATTATCTCATCTCAAATGATTTTTTTATAGCTGAATAATTGGGGAAGTGGTGCAATATTATTCTATGTACGATTATACTGTGGATGAAAGGAAACTGATGATGAAAGAGGCGTTTCGCGGTTCTGGAATTGGAGTCATTTTCATGGCGGTCTTCGGAACACTGTGGGCGGGTACCGGTGTAATGGGATTGCAAGGGTGGGGGTTTCCCTACGTGGAACTCGCAGCCATATTCGTGGGAATCATCATGGTTATCGTTGGCATTTCATTAATACATGCATCACAAAAAATGTCCAATCAAGTTTCAGATGATGGGGCAAGACGTCTTAAGCGTATCGGATTTTTGTTTAATATGGTCTTCATTGCCGAAGGTTTGCTGATTGGGATTGCCATTACCATCTGTAACTTGATCAATCACACCGATCTTATACCGGGGGTCATCGCCATTATTGTAGGGATTCATTTTTTACCATTGGCGTCACTTTTCCAAATCAAGGTTTATTATGCAACAGGTGTGCTTCTCTGCTTATTGGCGCTTATCACATGGCTGATTGTGCCAGACACCGTCATGGTTGGGGAGCATCAAATCCTTGCACCGTTATCATTGCTCGGCTTTGGATGCGCGCTAATACTCTGGACCACTGGACTTACGATATGGCTTGGAATAAAGAATTCAAGTCGAACGATAGCCGATGAAGAATGAATCAATGAAAAAACCCGTCATGGCGAACGGGTTTTTTTATTTAATTTTTCATCCAGGTCAAGAGCCTGACAATTTGAAATGGTTCATTCCAAACGAGAATGAAACTTAAAAGAAAGAATGCAGCCACAGCCAAAAATTTCGACTTTCCTTTTTCACTTTTAAACATCGCCCCGAAACTAAATAACATGCCAATAAGTAAAGCACCTAATCCTATGGCCATAAGAGGCTCAAAGGCTTTAGGAAAAACAAAAGAACAGCCAAATGATACGGCACCAATCACTGCAAATACGATGGACCAATTGCTTAATCTTTTCATAGAGACTCCTTTTTTACTAATTATACCAATTTAATATCTATTGGAGATAGTATTTGATTTAACCTTCTGCCTATTTATTAACATGAAAAAAATTCTGAAATCAAATCATTCGATGTTGTCACTTATGGGAATTTATTGTAATATATATAACAATATAAAAACCATTAACATGTTAAGAAGCCATGATAAGGACATGAATCATTTTTACGGTCTACAGAGAGGGAAGGGCAGCTGCGAACTTCCTGGCTTAGGAAACTGATTTACCGCCTTTGAGCCATATCGGTGAACGTAAAGTAACTGATATCGTCTAAGCTGCGTTACAAGCTCCAGAGCCATGAGCGTTTTTTGCTTATGGGAAATTGGGTGGAATCACGGGTATAACGCACTCGTCCCTTACTTAGGGATGGGTGCGTTTTTTATTTTAATAATTATTGCCATGATAAGGACATGAATCATTTTTACGGTCTACAGAGAGGGAAGGGCAGCTGCGAACTTCCTGGCTTAGGAAACTGATTTACCGCCTTTGAGCCATATCGGTGAACAAGAGTAACTGATATCGTCTAAGCTGCGTTACAAGCTCCAGAGCCATGAGTGTTTTCTTGCTTATGGGAAATTGGGTGGAACCACGGGTAAACGCGCTCGTCCCTTGCATAGGGATGAGTGCGTTTTTTTATTTTAATAATTATTGCCATGATAAGGACATGAATCATTTTTACGGTCTACAGAGAGGGAAGGACAGCTGCGAACTTCCTGGCTTAGGAAACTGATTTACCGCCTTTGAGCTATATCGGTGAACGTAAAGTAACTGATATCGTCTAAGCTGCGTTACAAGCTCCAGAGCCATGAGTGTTTCTTGCTTATGGGAAATTGGGTGGAACCACGGGTAAACGCGCTCGTCCCTTGCATAGGGATGAGTGCGTTTTTTTATTACCAAAAAAGGGGTGTTTATGTGATGGGTGAAAAAATGATTAAAGTTCAATTCCCGGATGGGCAGCAAAAGGAATATCCGCAAGGTATGACAGTGGAAAGTGTGGCAGGGTCCATCAGCTCAAGTTTAAGGAAAAAGGCAGTAGTAGGAAAACTGGACGAAAAGCTGGTTGATCTAAGTTTCAAGTTGGATAAAGATGCCGAATTGTCGATCCTTACTCTGGATTCGGATGAGGGATTACAAGTTTTACGTCATACATCGGCGCATGTTTTGGCACAAGCCATCAAGAGATTATACGATAATGTGGAATTAGGGATGGGGCCAGTCGTTGAAGATGGTTTTTACTATGATTTTAAGTTAGAACATCCTTTGAGCTCAGAAGATCTACAAGCTATTGAAAAAGAGATGGAACATATCATAAATGAAAACCTGGAAATTAAAAGAGTCGAAGTGTCTTATGAAGAAGCTGTGAAGTTATTTGAGGGTAGAGGAGAGTCATTCAAGTTGGATATAGCAAAGAATATCCCTAAGGGTGAAAAACTAACACTCTATCAACAGGGGGATTTCATCGATCTTTGCAGAGGGCCGCATCTTCCATCGACGTCATATGTAAAATCGTTCAAATTAACTCGTGTATCAGGTGCCTATTGGCGGGGAGACAGTCAAAATGAAGTTCTTCAACGGGTGTATGGCGTGGCTTTCAGAAAGAAAAAGGATTTACAGGATCATTTGAAATTCATAGAAGAAGCAGCCAAACGCGATCACCGTAAATTAGGGAAGCAATTGGAGTTATTCATGTTTTCGGAGGAAGCCCCTGGAATGCCGTTTTATTTACCGAAGGGACAAATTATTAGAAATGAATTGGAGAAGTTCTCGCGGGAGCTTCAGACCGACGCTGATTACGACGAAGTTCGGACTCCTTTCATGATGAACCAGCGGTTATGGGAACAATCGGGCCACTGGGATCATTACCATGAAAATATGTATTTCACAGATGTAGATCATACAAAATTCGCGATGAAGCCAATGAACTGTCCGGGTCATATGCTCATATTCAAAAACAATCTTTATTCTTACAGGGATTTACCCATCCGGATGGCCGAGTTCGGTCAAGTCCACCGGCACGAGTATAGCGGTGCATTAAACGGGATGCTCCGGGTCCGGACATTTTGTCAGGATGATGCCCATATTTTTGTTCGGCAGGACCAAATCGAAAGTGAGATTAAACAAGTATTTCATCTTATTGACGAGGTGTATCGTACTTTTGGATTCGAGTATTCAGTGGAGCTGTCGACTCGTCCAGAGGATTCATTGGGCGATGATTCCCTTTGGGAGGATTCTGAATCAGCCTTGAAAAAAGTTCTGGAAAACATCGGGATACATTATCAATTAAATGAGGGGGACGGGGCATTTTATGGCCCGAAAATTGATTTTCATATTAAAGATGCACTAAAACGAAGCCATCAATGTGCAACGATTCAACTTGATTTTCAAATGCCCGATAAATTTGATTTGACTTACATCGATGAAAATAATGAAAAGGTCCGTCCGGTCGTCATTCATCGCGCGATCTTTGGATCGATCGACCGTTTTTTTGGAATCCTGATTGAACATTTTGCTGGTGCTTTTCCAGTATGGCTTGCCCCGGTGCAAGTACAGATCATCCCTGTCTCTCATGTTCATTTGAATTATTGTTTAAAGGTTCAAAAAGAACTGAAGGGTCACGGCATAAGGGTGAAAATTGATGAACGGAATGAAAAGCTGGGATATAAAGTTAGGGAAGCACAGATAGGGAAAATCCCATATATGCTTGTCCTTGGAGATAAAGAGGAAAAAGAAAATGAAGTGAATGTCCGAAAATACGGGGAACAAGAATATAAAAGTGTCGCAATAGAAGGGTTCATCAAGAAAGTGGTCCAACAAATAAAAGGACGAAGCATCTAAAAAATTTTAGAGGAGTAAATTAATGCGGAATTCACGAATAAATGCTTTGAGTTTGGATAAAAAAGGACAGCATTTAGCTGTCCTTTTTTCTATTATGCCACCTATTAATCACGAGTAAATGTACCAAATTCACGAGTAAATCATTGGAACTCACGAGTAAATGCACCAAATTCACGAGTAAATCATTGAAACTCACGAGTAAATCCCTAAAACTCACGAGTAAATCCCTAAAACTCACGAGTAAATGCTAATTTCGATACAGGATTAAGATAGCCATGGCCTCTGTTTGGTCTTTTTTTCTACAATTAGATCTTATGTAAATAAAACCTTGGCCGCTTGGATGGCGAAGTAAATGCCTATCCCTATCAGGGATATCCCTGATATGATCGAAATGCCCATTAGAATGGATTTGGATAAAAAACGTCTGAAGGTGCTGGCGATGATAGCCATTGTGAAATCCCAGGCTAAGAGGCCGATAAGAATCCCTGAACTGTATAAAAGTAAATGATTCATATCATATTTTGAAGCGGAGTTTGCGAGAATTGATCCATAAATCCCCAGCCAAAACAAAATGGATAAAGGATTCGAAAGGGACATGATGAATCCTGATAGGAATGAAGAAAAAAGGGAATCTTTCGCTTTCCGTACATTCACTTCAATCTTACCCGCACTAAGCAGACTTTCGATTCCGGTATAGGTCAGGACGAAAAAGCCAAAAAGCCACAAAAATGTCTTCATGAAGGAGTTATCTAAAAAGTGGACGACACCGAAAAAAACGAGGGCTATGAAGACAACATCCGCTAAAATGGCACCCCAGCCGAAAATCCAGGCATGCCAAAAACCTTTCTTGATTCCCTTGTCCAATTGAGCAGCGTTAATGGGACCGATAGGAGCTGCCAGTGATAAGCCTAATAATACATAGCTGAAAAAAGCACCCAAATCATCACCTCATTGTTTGATACATCCTGATTATTTGAATGTATTCAAACAATTGGACTTGTACCACCTTTTTATCTGAGTGAATATAGTTAATTATGGAAAATGATCCGATCAGGCTGGTGGTGTTTTGTAACAACCCAGAAAGTTCCTTCATATTGCAATTTAGTTATATGGAAAGATGCCAATTTGCAATATATGCGTTATTAAACCCCGGGTCAAAAACAAATTGGAGGATAATTATGCCCAAATTATCGATGCCAAATAAATACAAATCGATCCTTGATATCATGCATACGGATATAGCGATAAATGAAATTAAGGGTCATTTTGAAGAAGGACTTTCAAATGAATTAAACCTTATTAAAGTATCAGCTCCTATCGTTTTAAATGAGGGTAATGGGATAAATGACAATTTAAATGGTATGGAATGGATCCTTGCGTTTGATGCTTTGGAGATTAAGGATAAACAAATAGAAGTGGTCCAATCTTTGGAAAAGTGGAAAAGAATAACTCTATCTAGGTATGGCCTTACTTTTGATGAAGGAATTTACACAAATATGAATGCGATAAGACGTGATGAAAAATTAGATAATTTACGCTCATTATTTGTTGATCAATGGGACTGGGAGAAAGTCATAGCAAAAGAACAGCGTAACTTAAATACATTAAAGTCCGAAGTGAAAAAAATATATAAAGCTATTAAGGCGACCGAACTTCATATGTTTGAATTCCATCCTATGCTTAGACCTGTGCTGCCTAATGAAATTCACTTTATTACGACACAGGAATTGGAGGATTTATACCCGAATCTGACTCCAATGGAAAGAGAAAATGTAGTAGCAAAGAAATATGGTGCGATTTTTATTATGAAGATTGGAAAAAAGTTGCAATCAGGAGAAAAACATGATGGACGTTCACCAGATTATGAGGATTGGGAGCTAAATGGAGATATCGTATTGTGGAATCCACTTTTGGAATGTGCTTTTGAAGTTTCTTCAATGGGAATTCGAGTAGATGAAGATTCGCTGTTAAAGCAATTAAGGTTATCCAAAAACGAAGATCGTACGACGCTCGAATATCATAAGTCGGTATTGGAAGGAAAACTTCCGCATTCAATAGGTGGAGGAATAGGGCAATCCAGATTATGCATGTTTTTGTTAAAGAAAGCACATATTGGGGAAGTTCAGGTTTCGGTTTGGAATGACCAAATATTAAAGGAGTGCAAAGAGAGGAATATCATTCTTTTATAAAAAACGGTGTCCCTAAAGCTGCTTAGTAGCAGAAATGGAAGGGAAGAAATAGTCGAGTAAAACGCTGTATTTAAATACTGGAAACCCATTCTTTTAAAGAATGGGTTATTTGCTATAAAGAATTTTAAAGTCGAGGCAAACTAGGAACACAAGGGATAATTTTGGGTTTCGCGCTACTGAATAAATCTATCTGTTCAATAACATAATAATTAAAGACATCTTAATAAGGTCAAAGATAAGGTTACCTTTTATGCAATAAGTTGCTTTTATAATGGATGAGGAGTGTAAGTATGGAAGGTCATGAGAAGCAAAATAATAATGTAAGCGTGTGGTGTCTGATCAGTATGGCATCGATTCCATTGGTAATGACCCTTGGAAATTCAATGCTTATCCCGGTTTTGCCCATTTTTGAAGAAAAGGTGGGAATATCTTCTTTTCAATCGAGCATGGTGATAACAAGCTATTCCGTTGCATCCATTTTTTTAATTCCTATAGCTGGTTATTTATCAGATCGATTTGGACGGAAAATGGTGATTTTGCCAAGCCTTGTCCTTGCCCTTATTGGCGGCTTGGTTGCAGGTTATGCATCATGGAAAATGGATAATCCTTATACATGGATCATCATTGGGAGAGTATTGCAAGGGATTGGGGCATCTGGAGCCTCGCCCATCATATTGCCACTAGTGGGGGACCTTTACAAGGATGATGATGAAAAAACCAGTGCTTGTTTGGGTATCATCGAAACCTCCAACACATTTGGGAAAGTACTGAGTCCAATATTGGGTTCCCTTTTTGCTGCATTTATCTGGTTTTTACCATTCTTCTCGATTTCATTCTTCAGTTTAATATCTATTGTCTTGGTCTTTTTCTTTATAAAGGTACCAAAAGAGAAGAATGAGCCGAAGAAATTAAAAGAATTCTGGCATGATACGAAAAAAATATTCAAGCAGGAAGGAAAATGGTTATATACAATTTTCCTGATTGGTGTATTTGTCATGTTGGTTCTGTTCGGTGTTCTTTTCTTTTTGTCAGACAATCTTGAAAAAATCCATGATTTGCATGGAGTCAAAAAAGGCTTAGTGATAGCGATCCCGCTGTTTTTCCTTTGTGTATCTTCTTATGTTGCAGGGAAAAAAATCAAGGGAGAATTACCAATCATGAAAAAGATCATCATGATCAGTTTAGCCGTCCTTTCAATCAGCCTTGTATTTGTCGGTTTTACAAAAGAGAAGGTTTTCCTGTTATTACTCGTAACGAGCTTGGTGGGGATTGCAATTGGTGCGTTATTGCCGACACTCGACGCCATCATCACTCAAAATATAAAAAAGGAACAGCGGGGGACGATAACCTCCTTTTACATGTCATCAAGGTTCATCGGAGTTGCAGCAGGCCCGCCGGTCATGTCCCTTGTCATGAAAAATCATCTCAATATGAGCTATATCATTTCAGGAATCATTGGTATATGCATTGTATTGATTGTTTTGAAATTCATTAGTACAGACAAGAAAGAAGCAGCTAGCTAAAAGGCCTCGGAAAAAAGAAAGCTTGGTTTGTCCACGGCTTTTTTTTGTGTAATTCGCGTGAAGCGCTATTTACTTCATTAAGCCATCAATATTTTATCAGTTTGATGATATGGGTGGGGGTTGTCACATAGAATGTACAAGTCATGAACAAGCTCGAAGGAGTGATGCTTTTTGAATGTACATTTACTGCTGAGTTACTTTTTCTTAGGGCTTACCCTTGCAGCACCGATCGGCCCGGTGAATTCTGCTCGATCGATAAAGGAATCAAGAACGGGTTTTGGCATGCCTGGATCGTTGGAACAGGGGCGATGATCGCAGATGCCTTGTTCATGATTTTAGTGTATGTGGGTATGGTACGGTTTTTAGAAATCCCGATCGTCCAAATCTTTCTATGGCTTTTTGGCGGATTTGTGCTTATTTATTCTGGGATGGAAAGTGTTTTACGGGTAAATACGATATCATTAAATCAATACAGGAATAGAGATTCTTAATTTTCCTGCTTTTTAACTGGGTTCATTATGTCAGTGACCAGTCCATTATCCATTTTATTTTGGTTAGGGATATATGGATCTGTTTTAGCTAAGACAGCTTCAAGTTATGGGACATCCCAATTGTTCATCTATAGCGGGATGATCTTTCTGGGTCTTATCTGCTGGGATTTTTTTGTAGCGGCATTGACGAATGGATTTCGCATGTTCTTAAATGAAAAAAGCTTAATGGCCATTTCGATCATCTCTGGATTATCACTGACTGGTTTTGGGGTTTATTTTGCCTATCAAGGCATTCGTGCCATCGCATAATAATGCTTCGATGCATTACATATCACTTCAATGTTATTCGGGAATTATTTAACCATATGATAACTTCTTCCTTGCATAATTCATTGTGGCATTATCAACACTATGAATGATGGAGGGGGGGAATGTTATGACAACAAAAGCCAATTGCAGTTCAGCAAAAGGGAAGGCTGTTCAAGATTCCAAATCAGGTGAACAACATGGCGATATGAAATGGTGGCAGCTATCATTAGTCGGTGTAGGCTGTACAATCGGGACAGGATATTTTCTTGGATCCACCATAGGGATTAAAACGACAGGGCCATCTATTGTATTTTCATTTGTTTTGGCTGCACTAGGTACATACATCGTTTATAATCTGCTTGCTAAGATGACGGCTGCCGATCCTCAAGAGGGTTCATTTTGTTATTATGCCAATAAAGCATTTGGACGATGGGCTGGCTTTAGCTGTGGCTGGAATTATTGGTCCTCCAATATATTGATCATGGGAAGTCAACTTACTGCGCTTTCGCTGTTATCTCAATTTTGGTTTCCGAAAGTCCCGTTGTGGCTATTTGCGGCTGGATTTGCCATTATTTCAATTTTTGTGGTATTGCTTGGAACAAAAGGGTTCGACAGAGTTGAAAACATCCTTGCTGTAATTAAGACAGCGGCAATCGTAATGTTTATCATTATAGCAATATGTGCCGTTTTCGGCTGGTTTGGTCTTGATGGAGGGAAACCGCCATCATTTCCGAATACGTACAATGAATTATTTCCAAAAGGCCTAAAAGGGTTTTGGACATCCCTTATCTATGCTTTTTATGCGTTTGGCGGCATTGAAGTCATTGGATTGATGGCGATGCAGCTGAAAAAGAAAGAGGATGCGCCAAAGGCAGGGACGATCATGCTCATGGTTCTTACGATCATATATGTGGTTTCATTGGGATTAGCCGTAACCATGGTTTCATTAGGAGCATTCAATGAAAAAGAAAGCCCATTTGTTTCGGCATTGGACAATTATCACCTGACATTTTTCCCTCATGTATTTAATGGTGCGATCATCATTGCCGGTTTCTCGACGATGACCGCTTCACTGTTTGGTGTAACCAATCTGTTGGTAACACTTTCCAACGATGGGAATGCGCCATCATTATTCATGCAAAAGATCAAAAAATTCAAGGATCTTCCACTGCCCTCATTGGGTCTTGGAGCCTTAGGGCTTTTAGGGTCAATCATCACAGCCTTGCTCCTGCCAGGCAAGATTTATGAATATATTACAACCTCAGCTGGGATATTGCTTTTATATAACTGGGCATTCATCATTCTTTCTTCATTCAAAATCTTGGAAAATAAGATTTGGAGTAAAATTACCGCCGTTTTTGGACTTCTGCTAATTTTTGCTGCGGTCAGTGGCACACTGCTTGAAAAAGAGATCCGTCCCGGGTTTTTCATAAGCCTTTTATTCATCGTGATCATCGGACTTGCTGCCATTTTCATGAAGTTCAAGGTTTGGAATAAGAACAAGGCGATGGCCGCAAGAGCGAGTAAATCAGAACTTGATTGAAAATAAGGAACTTGACTATATGAAGTCGAGTTCCTTTTTGTGTACGCTAAATCTCAATGATTAACGGAAGGATCATTGGTTTTTTCTTGGTTTGGTTATAGAGATATTGCCCGAGTTCCTTCTTGATGGTTTGTTTAATGATATTCCATCGGTATATTTTTTCACTTTGCAAGTCGTTGACCGTTTTCGTGACAAGACGATTTACATGCCGAAGGAGCTCTTCGGAATTTTGAACATAGACAAATCCACGGGAAATGGTATCGGGTCCTGATACTATTTTTCTTTCCGTCTTGCTTAGTGTTATGACAATTACGAGCATCCCATCTTCGGAAAGCTGCTTACGGTCGCGCAGTACGACTTCTCCAACATCACCAACGCCCATGCCGTCAACAAAGGTATTGCCGGCAGCAACCTTTCTCGTTTGACGGGCGACCGAGTTTTCAATATCCACGACATCGCCATTATTGATAATGAAAGTATTGCCCTTTTCCACCCCTACAGACTCAGCAAGTAGCCGATGTTGGTGCAACATCCTATACTCACCGTGAATGGGTATGAAATACTTAGGTTTCATCAGGGTAAGCATGAGCTTTAACTCTTCCTGATAGGCATGTCCAGAAACATGCATGCCTGTTACAGTCCCAGAACCGTAAATGACTTTAGCCCCCAATTGGAACAGGTTGTCGATGATCCGGGAAACATCCCGTTCATTTCCGGGTATTGGAGTGGAGGCAAGGATCACTGTATCACCAGGTAATATGCTCATATCCCGATAATTCGAACTGGAAAGGCGGGACAGGGCAGCAAACGGCTCTCCTTGACTTCCCGTACATAAAACCGCGACCCTTTCAGGAGCATAATTATCGACTTCATGTGCTTGAATTAGCATCCCATCAGGAACCTCAAGGTAGCCGCGCTCGATGGCAACGGATACGACATTCACCATGCTTCGTCCCAGTAAGGCGAGTTTTCGGTTTGTCTTCTGGGCAGCGTTCACCACTTGTTGAACGCGATTGACGTTTGAAGCGAAAGTTGAAAGAATGACTTTCTGTTTAGCCTGCATAAACGCCTCTTCAATATGACTGCCAACCAGATGCTCTGAGGGACTGGAGCCTGGACGTTCAGCGTTAGTGCTCTCAGATAATAAAGCCAAGACACCTGCACTCCCGATTTCGGCCATTTTATGAATATCGGGATACTGATCATTCATGGGAGTTAAGTCAAATTTAAAGTCCCCTGTATGGACGACCGTGCCCTCCGGTGTATGCATGGTGACTCCAAGACAATCAGGAATACTGTGATTCGTTTTGAAAAAATCCAGACTCATCTCCCCAAATTCCAACGTTGAATCCGAGTCGATCTGGATTAATTCAGTATCACCCAAAAGGTTATGTTCTTTTAACTTCAATTCAATCAACCCAAGTGTTAAACGTGTGGCATAAATGGGTACATTCAATTTTTTCAAGAAATAGGGGATACCGCCTATATGATCTTCATGCCCATGAGTCACGATTAAAGCCCGGATCTTCTCCTTATTTTCCTGTAGAAAGGAAATATCAGGAATGATCAAGTCGACTCCTAATAAACTTTCATCAGGAAACTTTGCACCACAGTCGATAATGACCATATCGTTTGAATATTGAACCACATACATGTTTTTACCGATTTCATTCACTCCGCCTAGAGCCAGAATGGACAAAGCATTTTCATTCACACTCAAATAGCTAGACCTCCCTTTAGTATAATAAGGATAGTCTTTCCTTAGGCCTCTCTTATAAAACCAACTCTTTTTATAAAATGACTTTCTTCTTCCTGCAATTCAAAAATCATTCTTAAAAACAACCTACTTCAAATTGGCAAATTCCTTTTAAGCGGATAACCATAATAGGATTAACCATTCATGAAAAAAAGAAAAACGTAAAGAAATGCGAAAATACTGGAAGCAAATCCACCCTTATCAAAAAGCGAAACGAATTCCATGTGATATAAAAAACAACTGGTGAAAGTAGCAATAATGATAATCCAATTTTTCGATATCTTTTTAAGAGAAAAAAACGTTAAGACATTCACTGTTGCAAAATGAAAATCCCGGATTAATCCAATACCCTGTAGTGATCATTGATAAAAGGGGCAGCATTATTAAAGATGCTCATAAAAAAACACCTACCGTTTCAGTAGGTGCGTGTGTCCTCTATTAAACCATTCCATCATTGGCCCATGCATGAGTTGATGCTTTCTTCAAAAGTCTCGATGTAGCCTTGTATCTGCGCTGCATATTGAGTCTTTAAAGTGAGCAGCAAACTTTCAATCAAAAATTTTCGCGGTTTGTCGGACTGCATCAGCTCATCTTGGATAAAATCGACCAGTTCAATTGCCCTTGATCGATCTTCACCGCAAGTAAAAGCATTGTTTATCACTTTTTTCAAATCCGTGGTGGAATTTAGCAAATCATTATGGCAAGGATCAAGATGGTTTTTAAAGTGGGGAAACCACGTATCCATTTGTTCCGGATCAAGGATCTGTTCTCCGCTATCAGCCACTTCATTGACTAAATGGACAATTCGGTTCATGCAATAGCGGATAATTTGTATGTCCGGTGTACCGACCGCATTAGCACGATAACTAAAATGATTCATATGGGTCATCATCGAATGAAAGATAATGACGCTATCTAATAGATAGGGTTTTTTGCTTTCCCCGAATATATCGAGAAAACGGTCATACATCCATCGTATGCTCAACAATAGAGTTTGATTGATGAATTGCTTTAATTCCTCGTCGTTGGAAACACGGACTTCTTCGATCAGGATAAGCAATTTACTTTGTTTGTTCACCATCATCTGCAATTCGAGCTGCTGGATGAAAATTTCAATATCAGCTGAATCTTGACCAATCAACAGTTTTTCCCTGTCGTGGCGAATCCTTGTATAGACGGAACGGAAAATGGCAATAAATAATTCACCCTTCGAAGGGAAATAATTATAAAAAGTACCTTTTGAAATACCGCTGCCGTCTAAAATGTCCTGAATGGACGTGGCTTGGTAGCCCTTATCAATAAACAGCTTATGAGCCGCATCGATGACATTCTGCCTTCGATTATTCATCATATCACCTAATTTTCATTATACTGCTTGTATAAATGTAATCGTACTCTATTTTCCAACACAGTACAAACCCTTATTTAAACAAGTAAATTTTTATTGCAAAAAATGAACTGGGGGTATATTATTGATTTTATGAGATTTAGATATACTCGTCGTACAATTAAATGAACCAATAGTTTGGATGGAGGATTAGATAAAAAGTGAGTACTGCACAAACAACTGAAAAAAAAGGGTCGTATGGCATTTTAGCCATACTGATGATCGGTGCGTTTATAGCGATACTGAATTCAACCCTTTTAAATATTGCACTGCCATCAATTAAAACAGACCTGGGAATAGAAACTTCCACAGTCCAATGGCTGACAACGGGCTACATGCTCGTGAACGGAATCATGATTCCGGCGACAGCCTTCTTAATAAGGAAATATTCAGTGCGTAATCTTTTCCTGACAGCCATGCTCCTATTCTCAATCGGGACGATCGTTGCAGGTGTAGCGGAAGCATTCCCACTATTATTGGGAGCACGTATGGTTCAGGCTGCAGGTTCTGCAATTATGATGCCGTTATTAATGAACGTACTTTTAACTGCTTTCCCTGTTGAAAAACGGGGCTCGGCAATGGGATTATTCGGTTTAGTCATGATGTTTGCCCCTGCAATCGGGCCGACGCTTTCAGGCTGGATCATCGAACATTATGATTGGAGAATGCTATTCCATTTCATTACTCCGCTTGCTTTATTAGTGCTAATTTTCGGCTTCTTCAAGCTTAAAGACAAAAAGGAAAAAGTCGATATTAGAATCGATAAATTATCGGTCATCCTATCAAGCCTGGGCTTTGGCGGCCTGCTTTACGGATTCAGTTCCGCAGGCAGCAAGGGTTGGGATAGCCCTTGGGTTTATGGAACATTGATTGTCGGTGCCATTTCCCTGATCCTTTTCATTACACGCCAACTTAAAATGGAAACACCGATGCTTGAATTCAGGATCTTCAAACATCCAATGTTCGCTTTATCTGCAACGATTTCAATCTCGCTGAATATGGCTCTGTTCTCGGGGATGATCCTAATGCCATTGTATACACAAACAGTCCGTGGCATTTCACCATTTGATTCCGGCTTGCTGATGCTGCCTGGAGCACTATTAATGGCCCTTATGTCACCGGTCACAGGTAAGCTCTTCGATAAGTTCGGTGCTCGCGTGCTTGCTTCAACCGGTTTATTTATCACCGTTGTCACAACGTATTTCTTCAGTAAATTTACAATGGATACATCTTATACACACATTGTGATTCTGTTTTCCATTCGTGCATTCGGGCTTTCCATGGCAATGATGCCAATCATGACAAACGGATTGAACTCGCTGCCAGCCCGTATGAACCCGCATGGTACAGCGATGAATAACACACTTAACCAAGTCTCCGGTGCTATCGGTACTGCATTGCTTGTTACGGTCATGTCCAACCATGCAGCTTCTTCCGGTGAGAGCTTAATGACCAAAGCGATGAGCAAATTAACAAGCCAGCCCACTGCTGAGGTGATGGAAAAAATGCAGGCCCAAGTCGGAATGCAGGCGATGCTGGATGGAATTAACTTCTCCTTCTTTGTATCGACCTTCATTGTTGCTGTGGCACTGATTCTGTCATTATTCATCAAGCGTGCATGGCCGGCTGAAGAAAAACCAGCCGTGAAAAAGAATCAAACCGCTTAAAGATACAACCAAAAAGCCCCTATGCCACCTGAATAATTAGGCGCATAGGGGCTTTTACTTTATCTCACTTAAGCTTTTTCGGGCTGGAACGGAATAATTCGACCGACAGCCAATATAATTCGACCCAGCCTGGAATAATTCGACCGACAGCCAATATAATTCGACCCAGATAGGAATAATTCGACCGACAGCCAATGTAATTCGACTCAAACCAGATTAATTTGGAGGAACGATCAACCTTTTTATTCGCGTTTTTACCCATATTCAGTGATTTCACTTCATATTGCTGTTCATCCTTCAGCAGGACTTACAAAAGGAAAGCGCCATTAGAATGAGACTGCGCTTTAAATCAAGAAGTCACTTCTTTTGAAGTTACCTTTGCATGCTGGATATGACTGGCTATCCAGCCAATGATCGCTGCAGTAATTAGATAGGCAAGTAAGATCCATATCTGCGTCCGCAAGTTTTCCCAGCCTCCTAATGAGATGACCTCTTGCAGCTCTTTTAGTGAGTGGGCCATAGGTAAAAATGAGCCGATTTTCATTAATAATGGCATGCCGAGTTCGCCAGGGAATGTTCCGCCGCAAGTAGCCAATTGGAACACGAGAAGGGTCACTGCTGCGAATTTGCCAACCACTCCGAATACGGTCACCAACATAAGGATGAACGTCATGAAGGTGAATGAAACGATGATGCTTGACAGAATGAATACTGGGACACTTGCCACATGTAAATGGAATCCAAAAAGGACGACCGCATCCACTAGAAGTGCCTGAATCATGCCGATTACATATACCAGCCCTAATTTATTCATGAAATGAACGGTTCCGGTAACCTTTAGATTCTGCCTGCGGCCAAGCGGTAAAATATTGGAAGCCATGATACCACCTACATAAAAGGCCAGTGACAGAAAATAAGGGGCAATCCCGGTCCCATAGTTAGGAACTTCCGATAGATTGGATTGAACCAATTGCACGGGTTCAGAGAACATCGAAGTGGTCGAATCGCTGTACTGAAGACTGGCCGTTTTATCGGCTGCTTCATTAAGCTTGGTGGATAACTTGCTTGATCCCGTTTCCAGTGAAGCCAGTCCGTCTTGAAGTTCCGTAGATCCACTGGCTAGCTGGCTGCTTCCGCCGGCTAACGAATCGATTCCGTTATTTAAAGTGGAGAAACCATTTTTCCATTTAAATAATCCATTCGCTAATTGTTCAGATCCCTCGTTTAATTGCTTAGCATCAGAGGTAGCTTGTGCCATCTTATCACCAAAGGTTTTCATCCCGGTTTGAATGGTGTCTTGTCCATCCGCCACTTTAGCAGCACCTTCGCCAAGTTGTTTTTGTCCGGCATTTAAAGCGGTGGCTGATTTGGATAATCCTTCAGATAGGGCCATGATTTGCTTGAAGTCTTGATCCTTTATTGCATCAGGATGACTTTTCATATAGGCATCCAATTGTTTCTTAAGAGTATTCGCTGTATCAGCCGCCTCTTTTTGCCCTTGCATCAGTTTTGCATTTCCGGCTGACCAGTTCTTAACCCCCTGATTTACTTCATTCAAAGCATTTTCCAATGATTGATGTCCTTCCGATAGCTGCTTCATGCCGGAATACAGGTTCCGGGAACCTGATGTTAATCCTTCCGCACCATCGGCTAAGGTTTCTTGTCCATCCAAGAGCTTTGTGCTCCCTGTTTTCAGCTTCTGGGCGCCAGCATTCAAGTCCTGAATGCCATCAGACAAGTTTTCACTGCCGCTTTTCGCATCCGCCGTTCCTTGATGAAGCTCTTCCGCTCCATCCCCGGCATCCTTCAAGCCTTTAGAAACATCGTGGAATTTTGAAAGGATGCCTTCAGAATAGACTTTCGTAATGCTTGCGTTGATCTTTGTAGTCATCTTTTCAACAGCAGTTGTGCTGATCTGTGAGGCAACGAAGTTTTTACCTGGATTGACAGTATACAAAAGTTTAGCCGTTTCCGGTTTTTCATCCATTAAAGTCGTGACATTTTCCGAAAAATCATCCGGAATCGTGACAACCATATAATAGGCCCCTTTTTTAAGACCCTTATTAGCCTCCTTTGCTGATACAAAGTGAAAGTCCAATTCTTTCTGCTTCTTCAATTGTTTAACGAAATCATTTCCAGCTTCGATTGGCTTATCGTCCATTTCCGAACCATTATCGAGATTGACCACTGCTACAGGGAGCTGATCCATCTGTCCATATGGGTTCCAATATCCTGCCAAGAAGAAACCAGAGTAAATCAATGGAACGATCAAAAGGAAAATCAAGGCGATTCTCCCGTGTTTATGTTTCCACATTGCTTTTATATCTTGAAGTACAAGTTGTAAACCTTTCATGATTGATCCTGCCCTTTCTAACAAAATGAGATTATTTCATCATAATGGCTTTTTTAGATACTGTATAATACATAAATGATTATGTAATAATAGATTTAAATCTATGTGAAAAGAGTGGAGAAATGGAAATATTACAGCTGCAGTACTTTCAAACAGTAGCACGACTTGAACATATGACGAAGGCTGCGGAACAACTTAAGATTGCTCAGCCGTCGCTCAGTAAAACCATATCCCGGCTTGAAGAAGATTTGGGAGTCCCGCTATTCGATAGGGAACACCGGAAAATCAAGCTCAATGCAGCCGGACGAATATTCTTGAACAGGGTCGAACGGGCTTTTGCGGAACTGAATGAGGGAAGGCGCGAAATTGTGGAATTAACAGATCAAGACCAAAAGAACATCACCTTGGCCGTTACCATCCCTAGGGTCCTGCCTGATTTATTGGGCACATTTTTATCTAAATATCCGGATGTACGTTTTCAACAATTCCTAAAATCCATATCATCCATGAAACAGCTTCTAATTGAAGGGGAAATCGATTATTGCATATCATCCGTTCCGATAGAAGGCCCCGACCTAAAGTGGGAACCGCTGATCACCGAAGAAATATATCTGATCGTGCCTCCCAATCACCGGCTGGCTGGCAGGGAAAGCATCCAACTTCATGAAGTGAAAGATGAACCATTCATCAGTATGAACACAGGCTTCGGATTCCGCAGCCTAACCGACCAATTTTGCCTCGAAGCAGGATTTGTCCAGCACATCGCATTCGAAGGCGATGAACCTGCTGTCATCTCGGACCTTGTCAGGAAAGGGTTGGGCATTGCCTTCGTATCCGAATTGACATGGCTCCACCAAACCGGATCATTATCCCATAAAATCAGGATAACCGAACCTGCCTGTCAAAGAACCATAGGGCTTGGCTGGTCAGAAAAACGCTACTTCACCCCGGTAGCCAAGCAATTTCGTTTATTTGTCATGGATTATTTCTCCGCCGTCAACTCCGCTAGGCTGAAGGACGAGTGATGGGCTGAACGCCGAAATAATCGGTAAAAGAAGGAATAAAAGGGTTGAAGGCCGAAATAACCACGATAAAGGCGATTGCTTCCGTAAAAAGTATAATTTGATATGAGCGGACATAAAATTTCAGGAGGTTTTTAAAATAGGCATCGAAATTATATAGGTGGGTTTATGAATCCCATCCTAGGAGATGAATGGAGATGGAAATACGGGTTAATCAAATTGATTTGAATGGACTCACTTTTCAATATCGCGAGAGTGGGGAACCTTCTGCACCACCGCTTGTTGCCCTTCATGCGCTGGGGAAAAGTGCAGGTTCATGGGATCAGGCGGCTGCAGTATTGGGGGAAAATTATCGCGTATTAGCATTAGATCAACGAGGCCACGGTGGGAGTGCGAGAACTAATACATATAGTTTTGAATTGATGTGCAATGATTTGCTTCATTTTGCGAATGCTATGAATTTGGGAAGGTTTTCGCTAATAGGGCATTCCATGGGGGGAACAGTTTCCTATCTTTTCTCACAAGCATTTCCATCGAGGATTGAAAGGTTGATTGTCGAAGACACTCCTCCTCCTTTTTCGGATAGACCAATCGAAGTACCTTCCAAACCTTCTGGCCCTCTGCCGTTTGATTGGCAGGTTGTGCCTTCGATTCTAAGGCAACTGAATGAACCCAATCCCGAATGGTGGGCGCGTCTTACGGACATTATCATGCCAACTCTTGTTGTAGGCGGTGGGTCGAGTCATATTCCCCAAAACAAATTGCAGGAAGTTTCCGAGCTTATTCCTAATTGCGAATTGGTGACGATAGAGGATGCCGGGCATTTTGTGCATGAAGATAATTTACCAGCCTTCTTAGCTGCCGTGAAGAGTTTTCTTATTTCATGAACTTCCAAAATAATTATTAAATAAATAGGCTCTTTAATCTGTCAATGGTTAAAGTGCATCCAAATAGCATTTGAGGGAGGGTTGCCGATGCAGCCCTCTTATTACTGCCTGGCATCTTTAAATGTATGGTTTATTTTATAAACGACGTTTACCGGTTTTAATCCAGCGCCAATTACCTAATAATGATTTTCTAAGACGGACTCCCTTATAAAAGAGGGAGTTTGTCCTTTTTTGGCCGTCTAAATTTTAGATGTTGATAGAAAGGATTTCGATAGAATCACTATCATTATTTTTCCCCCAAATTGGCGGGATGGAAAATATTTTGGAAGGAAAAGAGGAACGTAGAATGATTAGCAGAAGTATTAGATGAAACTGGATTACTTTTCATCATGAAAAAGGTGACGTATCAGGAGGGATAGTATGGTCACATTCAGGAATGCGACAATAAAAGACTTAAGTGAAATAGTACAGATGCTGGCGGATGATGTATTGGGGAGGGAAAGGGAACGCTATGAAAATCCCCTTCCTGAAAGCTATCGAAAAGCCTTTGAATCCATTGATTCCGATGAGAATAATGAATTGATCGTAGCATGTCTTGGTGAGGATATCGTTGGGGTGCAGCAAATCACGTTCATTCCTTATATTACCCATCAAGGAGGTTGGAGAGCTACGATAGAAGGGGTTCGGACTGCATCTTCAGAGCGGGGGAAAGGAATAGGAAGCAAGTTGATTCTATATGCGATTGAGCGTGCAAAGGAGCGGGGGTGCCATATCATTCAGCTGACAACAGATAAAAAGCGGGAAGAAACGCTGCGTTTTTATGAACGTTTAGGATTCAAAGCTACTCATGAGGGTATGAAAATGAAGCTTTAATTCAACGTTTTTTATCCTGTCATCGGGAAGGTTGCTGCGGCAACCTTTTTTGTGCACAACAACCGATTGGCATTATATGTTAAAATTATTTGTGAAATAATTTTTATGGAGAAATACTATTTAAATTACGATCATGAAAGGGTGGATTGATGGAAAACGATGCATTTATTCAGAAGAGGTACGGTGTAATTAGTTTTATTTCATTCATCATTGGAATTATTTGCTTTTTTATAGTTTTTGTTACACCTATTAGAGTTGCAAATATCGGGAGCCTGGCTGATGATTATATAACATTTTTCCTTACGATTACCGGTATCGTCCTTTCTATCATAGGTATTTTGAAGAAAACGGAGAAAAGAGTGATTCCTATTATTTCTTTGGTTTTTTCTTCGTCTTTCTTTATATTTTGGGTTATCGTCATCACTTTGTTAGTAACGGGTGAAATTGAATTTGCCCCGTAGAACAATTGGATAAAGGGATTGAATCAGGATGGTTTCGATCTGACGAAAAAAGGGGTGTATGGAATGATAAGAGGTTTATATGAAGCACATTTACCGGTTCGTGATTTGAATCGTTCCATTGAATTCTATGAAGGGCTTGGTTTGCAGTTGGATCATAAGGTTGAAGACAACCTGGCTTTTCTGTGGATTGAAAAGGATAAAAGTTGGTTGGGGCTTTGGGAAACGGAAAAAGTGGAGGTTGAGTATCATCCTTCCATCAGGCATATAGCTTTTGAAGTATCATTGGAAGATTTAAAGAGCTCAGTCGTATGGCTTGAAGATAGAGGCTATTCGCCAAGAGAGGCTTTTGGATTTGAACCAATTGAACCTTTCGTCATGCCTCATGGGGAATATGCGCACGCTAAAATTCACTTTAATGATCCAGACGGCAACAGTTTGGAATTTATTAGTAAACTGGAAAATCCTAAAAAAATCATGAAACGTATGTATTTAAGTGAATGGGAACAAATGAATACAGAAGTGAAAAAAGCGAATGACAGATGAATTGACGGTTGTGAGAGCTACATGTTTTTCTTGTTATTGTTAAGGTAAATCAAAAGCCATGCTTACCTATTTGATATTCATGGCTTTTGGCAGATTACTTAATTGAGAGTCCATTTATGACTTGGTGCTGACAGTATTTCTGTGGGGTCATTTGGTTACTTGATTTTGAGGGGCAGTGTATAGTAACCAAATGCCTTATCAAGCAATGCACTAGCTTCTTGACGAAGTAAAGGCTGCTTTGAACGGAAATCTATAGACCCATCTGCCTTGGGTTTAATATCGGGATCAATAATTCCTTGTGATACAAGCGCTTGAGTAGCTTCAATCGCCCATTTATCGGTTTTTCCAGTTATTTTGACCTTTGGAGCGGGTTGGATTTGCTTTAGATTTTGAATCATGACTGCTGCTGTTTGTCTTGTAATGACAGTTTTGCGGTTAAAATTAGGAATGCCGGAAACCATTTTTGCTTTATTTGTCTCAATATCATCGGGAAAACCAAACCAACCATGTGCACGAAGTAGTAAATCTGCAAACTCTCCCTGTGTCATGATACCTTCCGGATGGAAGCGGTTGTCTGGTTGAGTCTTGAATATGTCGAATGCATACAGATTGTCGATGTTTGTCTTATACAAACTGTCATGCGGTACATCTGAGAAAGGCTTCTTAGAAGGCATTTTTTGTGCATCGGCAATAAAATCCAGACCTGTTGAACTTGTGTAATAGAAGTATTTAATCCGATTCTGATGATCTTTCTTGAACGCTAATTTATTTCCAGCTTCATCTTCAAACAACAGGGGATGAACCATCTTCAAGGTGTGCTTGCCTGAGGGCCCTGCCTCCAGCAACAAGCTACCGTTCTTATAGGTCAACCTGTATTTTAAGAAATGGAAGCGGGTGTTCTGGTATAATCCAACATATTTAGCGGCTTCTTTACTGCTTAAAGGCGTGTAAGTGGATTTCTTTGGCTTCTTTTTTTCTGGGAAATAGTGATCCATAAACTCTTTAAATACTTCTATACTCATCATGGAATCATTGTTATACGACATGTAAAAGGCGGTATTGCTCTTCGGCAATAATACAATTAACGATTGATGTCCAGGCATGCTTCCGCCTTTTAGAATGACATGGTGACCATTCATTAAATCGTTGAAGTATCCTTCGAATCCTCCGACAGTTGTCATGGGCAGAGTCTTATCTGCAAACACCTGATAGGATTGCATTTGCTCTAACGATTTTTCACTGATAATTTCCTTTCCTTTAAATTCACCTTGCTGTTGAAACATGGTTAAATACTTAGCCATATCATCTCCCGTAGAAAGAATGCTGCCCTGTGGCCCATCTGTCGGTGCATGACCGGAAGTTGGATGTGGCGTGCCTTTATCATCATAGTGTACAGCCATCCTATCGAGTAGTTCAGGGGTGAAACGGGTACTTGTCGAGCTCATTTCCAATGGCTTGAATATATTCTTTTCCATATATTGATCGAATCTAAGGCCGCTTACGTTTTCTATCGCATAGCCAGCCAATAAAAAGGCAAAATTATCATAGGTATACGATTCTCCAGGTGTTCGAACTACAGTCGGCATATGCTCTTTAAGAAACTCTTTCATCGGAATTTCCTGGTTTATATAATCAGGTGAGGTATACGTAGTAATATCAGGCAGATCTACACCACTTGTATAGGTAAGCAAATTAAACATAGTCAGTGGAGTTCCTGTTTTATTGGGTACTTTCAAGCCATCTAAATATTCATGAATATCATGGTTCAGATCAATCGCGCCTTTATCAGCAAGCTGCATCGCTGCCAAGCCTGTAAAGGTCTTTGAAACGGAAGCGATTTGAAAGACGGTATCTTTATCTACTGGTATTTTCTTATCCTTATCAGCATAACCATAGCCTTTGTTTAACAGGACCTTCCCATCTTTGACAACTACAAAATTGGAGCCATTCACATTGTATTTCCCCATCTTATCGACAAGCACCGAATTCATGAACGATTCTACTTCTTTAGCATCTTGGGGGCCGTTTGTACTTATCTTTTTTGCTGGTTTTTGAGAGTCTACTGATTCGGTTGGGACATTGTTAATTGCGGTGCAAGCAGTAAAAGTGGTGGCAGATAATAATAGACAGGCAAGCCCTAAATTACGTGTTTTCGTTTTCATGTTTTTTTCTCCCTTATTAATCGATTTAATTTCCTAGTCAGCTCCCATTCCTGATTGACCTTAAGGCCGCATCATGAATGGATCTAACCGAGTATCACAAATCGCTTGTCATATACACTAGTTACCTTTTGTCACTCTTTTATCAAAAGTTGTTACAACATTAGTAATAACAGCTAAGTAATGTAACATGTTTTTTAGGGGGATTTTTGTTTTGATCCAGTTACTCCAAGGGGTTTGAAGTATCATATGACATTATGAAACTGGTGAATCCGATATTAGGCGATTTAGAATGGGGACTTAGTTGAGAACATGAAGAGGCGAATCATGCGTGACCTGATCATTTCTGCATTTCTCTTAAAAGCAGCGGTTCAGCCTTTAAATAGGACAAAATAGAATGGAGAGATCATAGAATGAATGTTAAAGCGGAATTATATTGGAATGAATTTTGGCAAGGGAAAGGTGAAGAAAAACCTCAGTCAGTCAGTGCGTGGCAATTCGGGGCTGATCCCGATCATTTGGCTCAATTAGTGATGGATGGGATAAAAACGGCTACTTGCTCTGGTTATGTCTTTTATGAAGAGGAAAATGAACCATTACCATCCGTGGGTGATTACAGCATTATTTTAAGTAGTGAGGATGTGCCCTTAGCCATCATCCAAACAGTGAAGGTCGAAGTATTGCCGATGAATGAAGTGAGTGCAGAGTTTGCGATTGCAGAAGGGGAAGGAGATCGAACATATACATACTGGTGGGATGCACATGAAAAATGGTTGAAAGAAGCACTGGACAAAATAGGCCAAACCTTTAAAGAAGATATGCTGCTGGTGTGCGAGCGTTTTGAATTGATCCATGTAAAGTGAATGTGGACGGCTCGTTCGGAAGAGAGCAATAAGTTTTTTCGTTCAGTGATTTGCTATAATAAGTCATGAATTTAAAAACTTTTAGAAAGATAGGTCATAGTCATGAGAAAGAAACTGAGATTCATTGGGTTGGGAATCCTGGTTGTTTTCCTCCTATTGCTGGGTACGTATAAATTGATGAATTCGAGAACATATCAGGTATTCGGAGGATTAACCGATAAGGTAGAGACGGATCAAAAAGTGGTTGCTTTGACTTTTGATGATGGTCCATCGAAGAATGTAAATCAGATCCTGCCGTTATTGGATAAATACGATGTAAAAGCTACATTCTTCCTGATTGGTAACGAAATCGAAAAGTACCCAGAGGAAGCTGGGAAAATAGCGGAAGCCGGACACCAGATTGGGAATCACACGTATTCCCACAGGCGAATGGTTTTTAAATCGCCCTCCTATATCAAAGCGGAAATCGAGAAAACGGATAAATTAATTCAAAACTCCGGATATAAGGGTGAAATTGACGTTCGGCCACCAAATGGGAAAAAGATCGTTGGCTTGCCATATTACTTAAATAAAAATGATAGAGAAACCATTACCTGGAATCTGGAACCAGATAGCTATTACACTTCAGCTTCTGATAAAGTGAAGTATGTGAAGGAAAATATAAAACCAGGTTCGATCATCCTGATGCATCCGATGTATGATGATACGGGTAAAGAACTTCAAGCGATTGAAGGGATAATACAAGAGTTAACGAACGAAGGGTATACGTTTTTAACGGTCAATGAACTTCAAGAGTTGTAGGTTCATTTTTACAGTTTCGGGAAAAAGGGTTGCTGCGGCAACCCTTTCAGTTTGTAGACAAAAGGGTTCGGAATTAAAACATTCCGAACCCCTTTTGAAATTCCCTGCCATGAATATAAAGAAGATGGCCAATTGGACATGGCAAGGTCCTTACTTTCGGTACACTTTGATAAAAATGGACAGGTCACACAAATGTGTTTTGGTGATTTGTACTCGAGATAGCCCTCTTTATTCGTTGGTGAGTACTTTAAAATCTCGTCCGATGGGCAAGGGTAACAATCAAAATGTTCATCGTAAACATAGTCATGTTTGCAGAAGAATCCTTCCTTTGTTCGAGGACGTGAATACGGTAAAGCCGGTGTTATTTTATGACCAAATAGATAGCTTGTAATCGCCGGTGTTTTAGAAGCTGCATCTGCAGCAGCAGCTTCTGGTTTCCCAACTTTTTCAATTACTTGTCCAACAAGTGGCTCTAAGATGTGACTATCATGCGTATTTCCAAGTGTTACAATTGTCCCAAACACAATGGCGGCCTCCATTTTACGAACCAAATGGTTCGCTGGATGATCTCGCTTAATAGAATCATGTTTAAAAAGCATCCTTATGTCCTCAAGTTTTAATCCTTCTAGCAAAAGGGGTTCCATCTAAATGTTAAAACAAAGTGATTGGAGCGGGTGTTCGAGACTCCTGCGGGAAAAGCGTGTCTAGGGGAGACCCCGCAGGCGCAAGCCGAGGGCGGACCGCCCGCGGAAAGCGAGTGCCCTACGTTCCAATCAACGTTCAAATTGTACAACCCTTTTTTATTTTCTCGCTACTGAAAGGTATTTAACGAAATACTGAATAGTACAAAATGGTGGCGGCATATTGTTTCTTAACGGAATGATGTTGTGGGGCATGCTTTCGTGTAAATAAAGCTTTAAAAATGGGGCTGGTTACGTTGTATCGGAATAAAAATACCGCTCTGATCATTATTTTAGGAATCCTGTTACTCCTATTCCTTGTTGTGATGGCTTTCCGCAATATCACTGTATACTTCGTGTATAGTTCAGGCATCGGACCTTTATTATTTATCGGTCTTATCATATTGGCGATCATTATGCTTTTTTTAAAAGGTTACAAGTAATAAAGTTTTGATAATTGAGGTTGCTGCGGCAACCTTTTTTATGTGGAGCGAAAGGCCCTGTCATACCTCATAAATTCTAGGTTAAAAGTTATAATTTCTACGCACTTACCTTAGTAATATATGGTAATATTAAAAATGGAATTATTTTCTTTAATTTACAATCAGGGGAGATGTGGACGTGGAATTTTTTACTAAGTGGTCGTTTAAGAACAAGGCTGCCGTTTCGTTGGTAACCATATTTATTTTGTTGATAGGTGTTGTCAGTTATTTTAAATTGCCGATGGAATTTTTACCATCTGCTGACAATCCACAAGTTACGATTATCACGATGGGACAGGGCACTGATTCGAAAACGATGGAAACACAAGTTACAGATCCGATTGAAAGAGCAGTCACTGGAGTTAAGGGAAAGAGCTCAATATACTCCACAACGGGAGATGGGTTTTCAAAAGTAGATCTATTCTTTGAATCCGGATCGGATATGAAACAAGCAAAACTTGATGTTAAAGAGGCTTTAGACAATGTAGCATTGCCACAAAGCATGGCAAAACCGACTGTTACACAGCTAAATACATCAATGATTCCCATTTCATTTATAGCTGTTACTTTTAAGGACGGATTAACAGCTGAAAATATAGACTTTGCGAAGAAGGAATTAGAGCCTCTGTATAAAGATATTAAAGGAGTTTCGGATGTACAGACATTTGGAATTTCCCAATCTGTTCTTTCAGTCAAAGTGGATAATGAACAATTGGCTAAAAAGAAAGTTTCGATCCAAGATGTCATGAGTGTCCTTAACGGTCAGAATACAGCTCTAGCCGTAGGCGAAAAAGTGATCGATGGGAAGGCTAGTAACATTAAGGTTATCGGGGATTTAACAAGTATTGAAAAATTAAAAGCGTTAAAGGTCACTCCAAATGTCACACTTGGAGAGATTGCGAAAGTTGATGAAGCGAAGGATGGTAATCTCATCAGTCGTTTCAATGGAAAAGAAAGCATTGATATTAGCATTATCAAGGACAGCCAATCAAATGCTGTCACAATCAGTAAAGAGGTTGAAAAAACAGCAAAAGAAATCAATGAAAAGTATAGTGACCAGAAATCGACCATCTATTTATCTACAGCTGATATGGTGGAGACTTCTGTTCAGACGATGGTAAAAGAAGTGCTGCTTGGTGCGCTATTCGCCACCATTGTGATCATGGTCTTTTTACGAAATATACGGTCTACATTTATTACAATCGTGTCCATACCGCTATCTCTTGGCTTTACGTTATTCTTGCTGTCATTGTCGGGAGTGACGCTGAATATTTTAACGCTAGGCGGTGTCGCTGTAGCCATTGGGCGCTTAGTGGACGATAGTATTGTTGTTATTGAAAATATTTTCCGGAAAATGCAGCAGGAGAAGATTTCCATCCAATTGGTGATGGAGGCAATAAAAGAGGTAGGAGTGGCGATAACAGCCTCAACGCTTACTACTGTAGCCGTTTTCTTGCCTGTAGCTTTATTGAACGGAGGGCTTCAAGAGTTTCTGCTTCCTTTCGCTTTAACGGTCACTTATTCATTGCTGGCTTCTTTAATTGTCGCATTAACGGTTGTTCCTTTAATGAGTGCGGGATTGCTGAAAAGAGCGAAGCTGCCAAAACATCGACCAGCTAAGCGTTTTACCAAGCTGGTTACTTGGTCATTAAACCATAAATGGGTTGTCCTGATTGTTGCGTTGCTGTTGTTTGTCGGTTCCATTGGTACATATTTTGCCATGCCAAAAGGGGCGATTGACAATTCTTCAGCTGATTATGTCTCAGTGACGTTGACTTATCCAAATGATCAGCCCTTTGATAAAGTAAAAGAAAAGGCGATAGAACTCGAAGAGAAAATGCAGGATATGAGTGATGTGGATAATGTGTTCATGCAATTAGGAAACTCTGCCGAAAGTGCTCAATACGGCGCAGTCACATCACCTACAGAAGCTACATTCGGTCTCTTAGTGAAGGATAAAGCAAACATAGATACCATCTTGGAGGAAATCGAAAAGCAAAAAGAAAACTATCCTGGTGCGAAGCTTACGACCACCGCATCTTCATTTATGATGGGGGCTTCAAAGACGAACATTACGATTGATGTAATTGGCAGCAGTGCGGAAGATCTGGAGCTGACAGCTAATAAGATCAAAGGAAAAATTCAAGATATTAAAGGGATTGAAGATGTTACAACGAACCAGGACGAAAAGAAAACCATTTATTCATTCAAGGTAGATCCGGCTAAAGGCAACACAGAACAAATAGGTCAACAACTTGGTATCATGCTTAATAAAACCCCAATCGGCAATATCACGCTTGCGGATAAGCAGACACCTGTAGTCCTTGAACCAATCTTAGATCCTAAAAAACCAAAGGATTTAAAGAATATACCTATAATGACAGATGGCGGTTTAGTCCCGGTATCGAAAGTTGCTTCTTTAAAGAGCGAGGAGAGTGCAACAACCCAGTTCCATAAAGACGGAGAAACGTATCTTCAATTAACGGCAACGGTCGATCCTGCCAAACTTTCTGATATTGCTAGCAAAATAAATCTTGAGATATTTGGAGACAAGGAGACCAAGGGGCTTAAGATTCCGAAGGATGTAGATATTTATATTGGGGGAGCCAGTGCCCAGCAAGCAGATGATTTTACCGATTTGTTCCTTACGATGTTAATTTCGATAGGCATCGTCTTTCTGATCATGGTTTTAACCTTTAAATCAATTAAAGCACCGATCGCCATTTTATTTTCATTGCCGTTCGCTGCGATCGGAGCAGTGTTAGGATTGGTAATCAGTCGTATTCCAGTGGATATTACAGCACTGTTGGGTGCGCTCATGTTAATTGGAATTGTGGTGACAAACGCTATTGTGCTTCTCGATCGAGTCAAGCAAAACGAAGAAAAAATGATTATCCGGGATGCGATCGTTGAAGCGACAGCTACGAGATTCCGTCCGATCATTATGACGGCTGTAGCAACCATTTGCGCCATGCTGCCTCTTTTATATAAAAAGGCGGAAACGGGAAGTCTTGTTTCACAAAGCTTAGCAATCGTTGTCATTGGCGGGTTAGCTGTATCAACACTGCTCACACTCATCGTCATTCCATGTATATACGAATTGTTATACTTTAAAAAGTCGAAAAAACAGAGAAAGAAAAAGAGAGAACCCGTTAAAGAACACATTGAGATGTAAGGGTGTTTAATAAAAAAGTTTGCAGAGAAAGATTCACTTCCGCTGCAAACTTTTTTTCTTGCATTTCGATTTAAAGCTTTTTTAAAATAATGCTTGACTTATATAGCACCTGTAACTAAAATGATTACAGCGAGGTAAAACACATAACAGTACAATCGCAAGCAGCAATCAATTACGTACTACTAAATCCAATGCATTCTATATTCAGAGAAAGCATATTTTTTTACTCTTTATTGTAACTAACTTGGTTACAAATGGGAGCTAATGATAAAAAGTGAGGGAATATCATATGACAGTGAAAATTAAAGCGTATTCTGATTTTATATGTCCATTTTGTTTTTTGGGCAAAGGTCCTTTAGACGAAATCGTGAAGGAAAAAGATGTAGAAGTGGAGTGGATGCCATTTGAACTGCGTCCTAGTCCATATTCGAAAATTGATCCATGGAAAGAACCTGATAAGTTGAGTTCATGGGATTCCTATATTCTTCCTGTTGCGAAAAAACTAGGGATTGATATGCGTCTACCCCGTGTTTCTCCGCACCCATATACACATTTGGCGTTCGAAGGGTGCCAGTTTGCAAAGGAGCACGGAAAAGGTAATGAGTTCCATGACAGAGTTTTTACAGCATTTTTTCAAGAGGAACAAAATATTGAAGATATTGAAGTATTGACAAAATTAGCAGGTGAAGTTGATCTTTCCGAGGGGGCTTTTAGAGAAGCGTTAGTGTCACGGAAGTATCGTGAAGTGCATCAAGAAGCACTAAAACATGCCTATGAAGAAGCGGATATTAGGGCTGTTCCAACGTTCATCATTGGTGATGAAGTGATCCAAGGACTCGCTAGCAAAGAAAGGTTAGCGCAAGTCATAGAGAAGGAAGAAGCAAAAAATAAACTGAATGAATTTGATGGCTTGCAATGCGATAGTAAGGGGAATTGCTAATAACGTTCTGAGCTATTAAATAAATATCAATCTATCCTATTAAATTAAACATAATTTGGAGGAATCAAAATGTCAGCAACTACAACAAATTTAAAAGAAGCAATCATCAATCGCCGTTCGATCCGTAAGGTGAAAAAGAATGAAAATATTACGAAAGAAAGAATTAATGAAGTTTTAAAAACCGCTTTACATGCACCAACTTCATTTAATATGCAAAGTGGACGAGTGGTGGTAGTGATGAATGACGAACATGAAAAGTTTTGGGATATCGTAAAAGAAACACTTCGTTCGCGCGTTCCAGAAGAGAGCTTTGCGGCAACTGTCGAACGATTACAAGGATTTCGTGATGGAGTGGGCACAATCCTATTCTTTGAAAATCAAGAAACGATAAAGCAAATGCAAGAAAAAGCACCATCATATAAAGAACAGTTTCCATATTGGTCCCATCAAGGAAGTGCTATGTTGCAGTATGCAATATGGATGACTTTATCAGCGGAAGGCATTGGGTCATCAATACAACACTATAATCCGATCATTGATGAAGAAGTGAAGAAAACTTGGGATATTCCAGGGGAATGGTCATTGATAGCTCAAATGCCATTTGGTGAGCCCAATGAACAACCAGGAGAAAAGACGTTCCTGCCATTTGAAGATATTGTGAAATTTTATTAATACAAAGATTTAAGATATTCATAAAGAAAAGCAGTTCAAGCTAGTACATGTTTGGGATAGTAGACTTACAAAAAGCCTGTTTACTCTTAATGAGTAAAAACGGGCTTTTTTTTTGAAGCATGAATATTAAAGTTCCAGGCGCATTACAGATATAGGGAAGGCCTTACCTTTTTATGGAAATATCCGTTCCTGATGATCATCCTTCATATAATTAACAGAGGTATATAATTGACTCTGAGAATCGTTTTCAACTATAGTGAATTAGGTAATAACAATGTGGATTTGGTGTATTTGATCGAGTATTGAAAATGCACCAGGAAAGTCCTACATACGAACAATTAAGGAAATGTGAAGACTTTGAGAGCATGCCCTTATATGGGGAAGCAATAGGTAGAAGAGGAGATTCTTCATGTGGGATGCTAGGCAACCCCAAATACCAAAAGTCAGCATTTTTGTTAAGGAGGGTCCTTGATGATTACCCAATTAAGTACAAAGGGAGAAACAAAAAAAGAGGAACTTATACAAGAACTTCTGAAATTCGGGATTTTTAAAAAATATAATAAACAACTATACGAGCTTCCGATTGTTGTCCTGCAAAAGGAATTCAATCACTTGAGAGGTGAATTAAAAAATGTCTAGGAGAAAGAAATCTTATGATGAACTGCTAAAAGAAAACCGCGAACTTCTGCTGCATGACAAAATTGAAGTGGAACGCATCTATACAAAAATTGATCAAAAAGCCATCAATGAAAAAAAGGGAAGTAAGCAAGTACAATCATGACTAGGTAAAAAGTAATCATTTCAAGTTGATCTCGCTGAATAGAATTATGTTTCGAAAGCATCGTCATCACCTCAAGTTTTAATACTCCTATTTTAAAACAAAAAAGATTGTAGGCAAAAGTGTTCCATCTAAAAGGCAAGACAAAGTTGATTGGAGCGGGTGTTCGAGACTCCTGCGGGAAAAGCGCGTCTAGGGGAGACCTCGCAGGCGAAAGCCGAGGAGGCTCCCCGACCGCCCGCGGAAAGCGAGTGCCTGGAGTGGAAATCAACGTCCAAATTGTACAAGCCATAAAAATTGACAAACTCGATTTTCATCGAGTTTGTCTACAGTCTGAATAATTTCCTTTAGGGGATTATTTTGGTTTTATTCAAGAATCGGGGTTTCCATCATATGCTGACTTTTTGAAATGCACACCGTGGATATTATTTACCATTTTTTATAATTAAAGTAATAAAACGTTAATTGAATGACCTCTTACGTTATAATGAATGGGCTCCAAAGGAAAGAAAGTCAGATTCTGCAGGAATGTATATTTGAATGGAGGTTATATGACGTTGAAGAAAAAATTATTGGTCATTTTTCCAGCCGTTGCATTGATGATGGCCCCTCTAGGAACGGGAACTTCAATTACCCACGCAGCATCAAAAGACAATCAAACCGAGAAAATCGAAACGAAAGCGGAAACGCGCCCGACCCTCCGGAAAGGCTCCCGTTCTAGTTATGTAAGAGATCTACAGCAAAGCCTTAAAGATGTTAAATATATTGTAGGCGTTGATGGGATTTTTGGTACCCAAACACAAAATGTCGTAAGAGAGTTTCAGGTGGATCATAATTTGGCCTCGGATGGTATCGTTGGCCCGTTGACATGGGCAGCTTTAGACGAAAATAAAGTAGAAAGAAAACAGTTTACAGAGAAAGACGCGATCGCGTTAGGTAAAAAAAAGCTGGGTAACAATATCGTTTTCAGCGGTGATGGCAGGTTGCTGAAAGATGGCAAAAGAAAATCATATTACAAATATAAAGCAGCAAATAAAGATTGGATGGATCAAGGCGGCTCAGGAACGATTGGGTGGTTCCACATTTATAAAGATGGCCGTGTAGTGGAAGAATAAAGGGATATTCATGCAAAAAATTCTCCCACTTTAAGTGGGAGAATTTTTATGCATCTATATTTTGCTATAAATAACAAGTAAATACAGATATAATAAGAAATGAACAGCAATTTGGTATAGTGGGCAGCGGTCACTCCTTTTCAGAAAGGGGGTGTCGCTGGTGATTTCTATTATGGACGGACTGATGCTAATGATTTCATTCGCCTCTTTAATCGTCGCAGTAATCGCGGTTACATTAAAAAAGTAACCCCCTCCATACCATCCGGCCAGATGTATGTAGGAAAAGGGTTACTTTCATGATTGAGTAGCTACTGACTTACCACAGAAAGCCGCTGCTCTTTATGCAGTTTGCTGTTCATTAAGACGCTGGTTTAACCAGTGTCTTTTTTTTATATATGTTAGTTATCTTTATTATATCCTCATTTTACCTATACATTCAACTAAAAAACATGGAAAGAGCATAACGAAGATTCAATGATGGAGAATTCATTTCTTGATGTTCTATCAAGATGATGATTTATACAAATAAGCTGACACTACATTTCCGAGCGATGGAATCATAAAAAAACCCCTAAAGCTTATGGATCCAAGCAAATCCACTTTGGGGCCATGTATAATCAGTTTAGATTTTCGTTAAATTCCTGTCAGTTTCCAGTTTGAATAATTTCATTCCTTTATAAGATATAATCGAAGGAATTAAACAAAGTAATGCCATCGGTACACAATAAAGAAGATAGAAATGCCCTCCGTTTCCCAGTAAGGGAATATAGGCTAAAGCAGTAAAAAGTAGGACGGAAAAAATGATCGTGAAAATCCCGAAAGACTGATGATAGAACGCATGAATTTCCCTTCTTCGTTCTTCATGATTGGGTAAATTCTTTACGGATTTGTGCGTTCGGAGGAACAGGTACAAGGAGAATATTAGAAATAAAGCGGAAAATGGTAAGGCAATAGCAAATAATGAAACGTCAAGAATGGAAAGATAAAAGCTGGATAAAAAGAATACCTCTGACACACCTAAGGCAAAACAGTAATTGAAGATGCTTATTCCATCAGGTTGTTTAAGCATAAAATCCCTCCTTCTATATAATAGTATGCAGCTGCTAACATGTTCACCACTTTGTCACATTTAAAAGGAAAATAAATGCTCCAAGTTCCACCCAGGATCATCCTTTCAGTTTTAAGATAGGTAAAATGGTCACTCTAGGAAATGAAATAAGCCCTCTGGCTAACAAGCCAGAGGGCTTATTCTTTGGAGGATTTATTTAAGCTTGAAGATGTTGAATAGAGTCCGTGCTTATTACGAATAGTAATAAAATATCGGGTAAAGGGGGAGAGTGCCATGATTGCACAAACGATGATCAAAGGATTTCTGCTCGTTCTTCTATTATATTTCCTGTATGTAGTGGTGACGGCAGTGGTCCTTTTCTACTTCCTCAAGGAAAAAGAAGAAGATAGGCCGATTAAACATATAAGTGCATATTTGGGAGAGAAGGATTCCACCGTGGATCGTGTCCTGCTTCTCGAAGATGGTTATGAATCGGGACTCGCCCGCATGCGAATGATCCAGGAAGCACAGCACTCAATCGATATTGCCTACTACGCTTTTGGAAAAGGAAAATCATGTGAACTTATTCTTGGAGCCTTGTTCGAAGCTGCTGACCGCGGTGTTAAGGTTAGAATCCTTCTGGATGGAATTTCTCATGGACTTAGAGGTCAATTAAGCGGTGTCCGTTATGCACTGGCATCGCATGAAAACATTGAATTAAGGTACTACGAAACCTTTAAGCCATTTAAGCCCTGGACCTGGCATAACCGCCTCCATGACAAGATGATCACTACAGATGGAAAGTTAGGCATCATCGGAGGCAGGAATATCGCCGATAAGTATTTAGCAAAAAACGCGCCCAAGAATTATGTCTATGACCGGGATGTACTCATTTTCAATGCTGAACAGGAGAAAGATAGTGTAATCGTTGAAATGAAGGCTTATATACATGAATTATGGACTCATCCGTATACAAGCAAAGTCTTTGCGGATCTTTCGAAAAGGCAAAAGGCACAAGGAAAACGCGTCAGAGATACATTATTAAATCAATACAGCAAAGCTATGCAAACTAATGCCGATTTCGTTAATCCGGCCATCGATTGGAGTAAGTCTACAACACCTACAAAAAAAGTGTCCTTCATTTATAATCCAATCGAACGTTTCAATAAACACCCTTTTGTGTGGAGATCTCTAGTGGATATTGCTGCGAACGCCAATAAATCGGTATTTATCCAGAGTCCCTATATTGTTCCTACGGGTCCCATGAAGGAATATGTACCAAAGAATATGAATTCAAAAGCTGATTGGACCATACTTACCAACTCGGTGACATCAACCCCGAATGTGATCGCTTTTTCCGGTTACTTAGCACTTAGGGATAGTATCGTCGAGACAGGGGCAAAGCTATATGAATATTCAAAGCTTTATTCATTGCATGGTAAATCGGCTGTATATGATCAGCGATTAAGTGCAGTCGGTTCCTTCAATCTGGATTCGCGATCTGCCTTTTTAAATACAGAATCGATGGTGATAATTGATAGTGAAAATTTTGCAACGCAATTGATAGGGGCCATCGAGTCAAAAATCTCGGGTAGTACACTCGTCGCGGAAAATAAAAGATATATAGAACTACCTGAAGATCAGAAAAAGGAAAAATCTTTCTTTAAAGCGACCTTTTTAAATGCCCTTTCGAAAATAACGGTATATTGGAAGAGGTTCATTTGAATGATGACCAAAAGACAGCAATCTCAGCGATTGTTGTCTTTTTACGGAGGAAATCCGTTTAAAATGGATCATTGACTAATTAACAAATGTGCAATTTGCTATAATTGAGGAAAGCTAAACAATCTTGGAGATATCATCCATTATCCGAAGGAGAACGAAACATGCAAACCTTACAGCATCTATCGAAACATATCGTCTACCTGCCTCCAGTCCAGGAAACGGATCGGCCGGTACTTGCTGCCGTTTCCGGAACCAAGAAAACGCTCATCATCGATGCCGGTAACTCCGTCCAGCATGCACAGCTCTTTAAGGACGAATTGCTACGGAATGATCTAAACGGGAATTTCCTTGTACTTACCCATTCCCACTGGGACCATGTATTCGGACTGGAGAATATCGGGATTCCGGTCATTTGTCATGAAAAAACATACAACAATATTAAAGATATGCAGCAGCTTTCATGGGAAGATCAGGCCCTTGATCAACGGGTCGAAGAAGGGACGGAGATACCCTTTTGCGCCGATGCAATTAAATTGGAACATGGGACAAATAGAAATATTTCCCTGCCCCTGCCCGATATTATCTTTGAAAAAGAGGTGACAATCGATCTCGGCAATGTAACATGTGTAATCGAACATGTTGGCGGCGATCATGCCAAAGACTCCTGCATCATATATGTTCCAGAGGAAAAAACATTATTTCTGGGAGACTGCTTTTATGCCAATCTTTATGCCGAAAAATGGAATTATACGGCTGAAAAGGCCTCGCTGCTCGTTAAGAAAATTGAAGCCTATGATGCCGATACATATATACTCTCCCATCATGATCTGCCCTGCACGAGACTGGAAATGGAGGCGGAGCTTAAACTAATGAAGGAATGTGCCAGAACCGTCGTCGACCATCGGGGAAATCGAGCATTAATGGAGCAGGAATTGGCTAAAGGGTTAAAACGGGATTTAACTGAAGATGAGCTCGAAACGATTGGATTTTTTGTAAATGGATATGTTGAGTGACCAATGAAATGAAAAGCCAATTGAAGTGTACACAAAAAGTTCCGCGGGTAGGGTATGGGTTCGGTGTTCAACTGGGCTCATACCCTTTAATTTGACCTTATTCCTATGTGGAATAAACAGTCCTCAATAAGCTCATTTTACAAAAAAGAGATAATAGTTGTTATGAGTAATAGTATGATAAGAACTGATAGGAACCCTGATATAATCTCCCCTGCTTTTGCTCCTCTATTATCGGGATGAATATGACCAATAATAAAAGAAGGGATGAAAAATATAGCTGAATAGATCATTGTATAATGAATGCCTGTTTCTCCATTTGACCATGCGCTCAGTCCGATATTATTTAGAATACTATCTCCAATACAAAATTTATTTCCAAATCGAAAGGTAAATAATATTCCGATTAAACATAGGGCGAAAGAAAGTGAACCCACTCCGAGCTCTTTTGTTTTCTTAACCTCAATAGTTTTCATGTGTATCTCCTTGCTTACAGGAATATCTTGAATTTAAAAACACCAAATTATGGTTTTTGTAATTGCACCATAACTTAAAGCTACAATACCTATATCTTCACCAGAATCAAGAGCCAGCCTTTTTCTACTTTATAAAATAAGGCTCTTTTCGTAAAGATTGTTGTTTTTAAAACGAAACTATTTAAGGTTGATTGGAGCGGAAGTGCGAGACCCCACAGGCGTTTACGCCGAGGAGGCTCACCGCCCGCCCCGCGGAAAGCGAGCATCTGGAGGGGAAATCAACCACAACTCACTACCTGGTAAATAGCAACAAAGTATGTGAAAACAGCCTAAAATAAAAACCGCACCTCCAACAGTTAGATGGTGTCTAACATTTAGGGTGCAGTTCATTGTGGGGGCTTAATAGATTAATTATGAGCTTTTTCCAGAGCTAGCTTTATCCCAAAACCAACCAATACCGTCCCTGTTATTCCCTCGAAAATCGCCTGAGTTCTCGGCTTTTTCATAAAGGCACTAATCTGGTTCAATAGATAGATATAAAATACAAACCACATTGCAGTTAAAACGGTATACGTTATGCCCATGATCAGGAAGGGCATAAACGTATCCTTGCCTGGATCCACGAACTGAGGCAGAAACGTTAAGAAGAAAACGGCCACTTTAGGGTTCAGCAGATTGGTAAGGAACCCTTGCTTAAAGCAAGACTGGTTTTCATACTTACCTTTGACGGACGTTTCTGTCGCTGCAGCCACTTGCCTATTCCTTAATCCCCATAAAGTCTTGAAGCCTAGATATACCAAGTAAACGGCACCGACATATTTGAAGATGGAAAATAATAAAGCCGATTTCACAATGATTGCCGATAGTCCAAATACGGCAGCTGATGTATGAATAAAAAGCGCACAGCACGTACCGAACATCGTTTTAAAACCTCCCGCCGTCCCCGCGGTAACGGTATTCCTTGTGGTTATCGCCGTATCCGGACCAGGTAAAATGATGAGAAGAATGCACATGATCATGAACAAATAAAAGTTTTCCATATTCGGACCTCCATTCTGAACGGTGAATTCTGAAAATTATAACATAAATGAACTTGGTTTAGGGAGATAAATTAGAAAGTCATGATTATCTCAATAAAGGGGGAGAAGGGAGATCGGCTTGACTAATGAGTACGGTGTTTAATGAAACAAAAAAACAAGCCAGATCATTTTTTGATCTGGCTTGTTTTTTGGTAAACTTTGTTAGGGCAATTTTTTCAATACAGCACGCACCGGACTTCCATCTGCTTCAACTAATGGAAGCGGGAGGGCTGCCAATTCATAATTCCCTTGCCCTATATCGTCTAATACAAGCCCTTCCAAAATATGAATTCCATGACCGGCAAGCTCATGATGGGCAGACAGTTCTTTACTATCCAATGGATCTACGGATGGCAAATCAAGACCAATAAGACGAACGCCGAGTTCTGAAAGATATGCTGCTAATTCTGGTTGGATATGTGGAATAGTTTGTGGAAACACACATCTATCCTTCCAAGCGTCAGTCCGAATTAACAGTCGCGTCACGCCTTGTAGACCCAGATTGGATAATTCATTGACACCGATGCTTGTCTTGTTTGGCAAATGGATGACTTGGGCATTTCCCATATATAAATCGAGATCCAGTTCAATCACTCTTTTTCCATCGTTATCAAAATGAAAAGGTGCATCAATATGGGTACCAGTGTGGATACTCATATTGATTTGTCCTACATTGACAGATCCACTCTCTTCTTTACTCCAATTGACTTTGTATGAGAAAGGGGTATCTCCAGGCCAGACTGCAACGTTTTCATCCAGACGTTGTGAAATATCAATCCATGTTCCCATGCATTTACCTCCATCTCTTATAGCTTCGTTCTTAGGCTCCATAGTTCTGGGAAAAAGTGTTGGTCTAGAGCTCTTTTTAAATACGTTACACCTGATGATCCGCCAGTACCTTGTTTATTACCAATAATTCTTTCCACTGTGGTCATATGATTAAAACGCCATAATTGCTGTTGATGGCCGATGTCCACTAACTTCTCGCCCAGCTCATATAAGTCCCAATATTGTTCGACATCGCGGTAAACTGTCAGCCACGCCTCTTCTACACTTGTATTTGGTTCGTATTTTTGTGACCAATCCCTGCTGATGGCTTCTTGATCAATGGGTAATCCACGCGCTACAAGGGCATTAATCGCCGCATCATAAATACTTGGCTCATGAAGGGCCTGCTGCATTTGCTCGAATAGATCTTTCTGATGTTGATAGACTGATAGTGTATGGACATTTTTGTTTCCTAGCGCAAATTCAATCAAACGATTCTGATAAGATTGGAATCCGGAAGATTGCCCCAGTTTATCCCTGAACTCCATGTATTCAGCCGGTGTCAAGGTTGAAAGGACACTCCATGACTGGATCAATTGCTGCTGGATCCTCGAAACGCGCGACAGCATTTTAAACGAGGGTTCCAACTTGTTTTGGCGTATACACTGAGTAGCTGCTGTCAGCTCATGTAAAATGAGCTTCATCCATAACTCACTCGCTTGATGGATGATGATAAAAAGCATTTCATCATGATGATCGGAACATCTATGTTGACTAGTTAATATTTTATCAAGGTGGAGATAATCTCCGTAAGACATCGATTTTTGAAAATCGGTTTGAATTTCTTTCTCTAGACCAGCTATTGTTTGTTCATTGTTATCCATATTCTTCATTCCGCAATCCCCTCACTTTTCATATTTCAAAAAAACTATTTATTCCGTCATTCTATTCTAGCTTCTTTTCCAGAGATTCTTCCATTACATTATGGTTAATATTCCTTCTTTTTGAAACAAAATAAGCAACAGTTAAAAATAGTAACCAAGGTATCCCGAATTGAAGCATGATTTTGAAATCTGTAAACCATGTCGTAATCATTAAGCTAAATAGAAGAACGGCTCCTAGTATCGTTAAATAGGGAAAACCCATCATCCTTACCGGTAACTTGCGTCCGCCTGTTTTCTCCCATTTCACCCTGAAAAACAAATGAGAAATGAAGATCATAAGCCATGTGAACATAGCACCGAACATGGAAATCCCCATCATGAAGGCATAGGAAGAACCAGGAAGTAACGAATGTACGCCTGCAGCAATGAAAATCCCAGTGGTAGAGACAGCAAGTGCTTTTGCAGGAACACCCCTTTTGTTTAGCTTTCCTAAAAAGCCAGGTGCATTTTTCCCGCGCGCTAATGAAAACATCATACGTGTCGAAGCATAGAGCTGAGCATTCATGGCAGATAAAGCAGCCGTTAAAATAATAAAGTTCATAATCCCGGATGCACCTGGAATGTTCAGGATTTCCATTACTTTTACGAATGGACTTTCCTCGATTCCAGCTGTTTTCCACGGAACGATCATCAACATGATCCCAATTGTCAACACATAGAAAGTCGATAAACGGAAGACCGTCGCTTTTAATGCTTTTGGAACAGCTGCATCCGGATCTTTTGCTTCTCCTGATGTAACCGCTATCATTTCAGTTCCAAGAAAGCTGAATAAAGAAATAAATACGGCTACCCACATTCCCCACCCGCCGAATGGGAAAAAACCGCCTTCATTTACAAAGTTCTCAGGTCCTATATGTGGCCGTTCGGATGAACCGAATAGTATATAGGATCCAAGAAGGATAAAACCAACAATGGCACTTATTTTAATAAAGGAGAACCAATACTCGAATGTAGCGAATGTATTCACGCTAGTAGCATTTACATAAATCAGGATACCTGCAAACAATAAAATCCATACGATTCCCGGCACGGTCGGAAACCAATACTTCATATAAACGCTGACTGCACTTACCTCAACCCCAACAGCCAAAACATTGGCAATCCAATAAGAATAGCGGACAAGATAGCCTGCCATTGGAGTCATGTACTTTTCAGCAATGGCCCCAAAAGATCCGGAAGTGGGATGGGCAACCGTCATTTCGGCTAAACAGCCCATCAATAGTAAGACAATGAACGCCCCGAGTGCATAGCTGAGCAATACACTTGGCCCTGCCGCTTGAATGGCAAGCCCGCTGCCAAGGAATAGTCCCGTCCCGATGGCACAGCCCATCGCGATCATGGAAAGCTGGTTTGTTTCCAGATTACGTTTTAATCCTTTCTCAGGATCATCTTTAAGATTCAATTGAGTATGTTTATTCTCCATAGTTCATCCCCTTTTATCCCAAAAGACTTTATCTTACCCGGGCAGTTAGTTCACACCTCTTTAAGCGTAGACTGACCGCCCATATTAACATTAACCGACTAACAAATTCGAGGGAAGCGGGTATTAGCGTTATGCAACCACTTCTCGTTCATTCTTGAATTTTTCATATTGTTTTTCCGACATGATTTTCTTGAGTATTTGTACCACTTCCCAAACTTCTGCGTAGGAAGTATATAGTGCAACTGGTGCAAGACGAATGATGTTTGGTGCTCGGAAATCCGGAATGACACCGTTTTCTTTCAATGCCTTACAAATCCGTGCAGCTTCTTTATGCTCAAGGCTTACATGACCCCCGCGGCGTATGTCTTCTCTAGGGGTTCCAATGAAAAATCCCATTTCTTCCAGCTCGTGTTCAATTAAGTCTATTAAATATTGATTAATTTTAAGGGATTTTTCCCGGATATTCTCAATGCCAGCTTCGATAAAAATTTCTAAAGACCCAATTAATGGTGCACAACTTAATACATGTGGCGTTCCAATTTGATACGCGCCTGCTGATTCAGCTGGTGTTAATGTATGCTCCATATCGAATTGTTTATCTTTTTTGGACCCGAACCATCCAGCCAATCCAGGCATCGTTCCAAAATGTTTTCGATTTACATATAGGCCGCCAACACCGCCAGGACCGCCATTTAAATGTTTATAATTGCACCAATACGCAAAGTCCACATCCCATTCGCTGAATGAATGCGGGATGGCACCGATGGAATGACAGCCGTCAAATCCGATTACTATTCCTCTTTTATGAGCTTCATCAGTTAATCGTTTCATATCCAATATTTGACCGCTGCGATATAGGACCGTTGGCAAGATGATCAAAGCAATGTCATCGGTCATTGCTTCGATAATGTCATCCTCTTCAAGGAATCTTCCATCGCGGCTTTTCACGCGGATGAGATCGGTTTCCGGATTGTATCCATGTGTACGCAGCTGACTTTGAAGAGCATAAATATCAGTCGGAAAGGTTAGTTCATCCGCTAAAATTTTTGTGCGTTTCCCTTCCGGCTTATAAAAAGTAGCTACAAGTTGATGCAGGTTAACAGTTGTGGATCCGGTTACAATAACTTCCTCAGGAGAAGCTCCCACTAATTGGGCAATCTTGGCGCCCAATTCCTCTGCCATGAAAAACCAGGGGTGATTCCCTTGTGTCCATCCATCAATCCCATGTTCCTTCCAATCTTCCAAAGATTCCAAAAGAGTGCGTTCAGCTCTTTTAGAAAGAAGCCCCAATGAGTTGCCATCCATATAGATGGAATTCGGCTTTAAATAAAATTCTTCTCGAAAACCTTTAAGGGAATCTTTCTCATCCATTTGTTTTGCGTAATCCAACGTGTATTTTGAATTCATAATCATCCTCCTATATCAGTTTGATCCTAGGAGAATCGTACCAAAGAATATGACACAGTGTCAATAACATAATTCAGAAGATTGAAAATATTAAAATCATCAAAAAAACATTTTCCAGCAAATGTTTTTTATTTTTAAAGTAATCCTTTATGCTAGAAGATAAGGGGAGGAATCGGGATGGATAATGGTAATGTAGGGGATAAACGACATTTGCGCTCAATCATGACACGTCAAAAGTTATTAGAAGCGGCAAAGGAGGTATTTCTTCAAGAAGGTTTTCAAGCTGCAGTTATTTCCCAAATGATCAAAAAGGCAAACGTGGGGTACGGAACTGCCTATGTTCATTTTAAAGGGAAAGAGGATCTTTTAATTGTATTAATGGAGAATGTCATGGAGCAATTTTATGAAATTGCGGAGACCTCTTTCTTTCCAAAATCGAAGGACGAAGCAAAACATATCATAAATAAACAAGCTAATGCCTTTTTGAAAATGGCAGAGGCTGAACGCAATATGATGCAAGTTTTCGAACAGGCCATTGGGATTTCAACTGTCATCTCAGATAAATGGAAGGCGATCCGCATGAAGTTCATTCAGCGAATTTCAAAGGACGTCGCATATGCACAGCAAAATGGGCTGGCAAGGGCTGAACTAAACCATGAGCTTGTGGCAAGAGGATGGTTTTTCACAAATGAAATGTATCTTTGGGAAATTGTCCGAAACGAACATCAAAGTTCTGTCGACGAGATTGCTCAAACCATCACGTCAGTTTACGTCGAAGGTTTGTATTTGTAATTATATTTGGCAGTTCAAACAATCTTCCGGTTTTACTACAATCGGAAGATTTAATTTTATATTAAAGGCTCGCCCGCTGCACACCCCCTATCGGAAAACTTCATCTTCCCACCACTTTTAAGCCGTCCGAACTCACGAGTAAACTAGCTGAATTCACGAGTAAAACACCAAAACTCACGAGTAAACTAGCTGAATTCACGAGTAAAACGCCAAAACTCACGAGTAAACTAGCTGAATTCACGAGTAAAACGCCAAAACTCACGAGTAAACTAGCTGAATTCACGAG